>VEMY01000013.1 GCA_009711825.1 Bacillota bacterium
TGTTTTATTTCCGGTCATGGAAAGATGTTTCTATAAATCAGTTTATAGATGAACTTGACGGTTATCTCAGGTGGTATAATGAAGAACGAATTAAGATGTCTCTTGGGGCGATGAGCCCAGTAGCATATAGACGAAGCATCGGTTTAGCGGTATAAAGAAGTCCAAAAAAAATGTCCACATGCCCCTTTTTATGGGCTACATGGCTCAGCAAAAACAATAGGAGGAGAATTCCTGCGCTTGTTAAGGTATACTGAACTATTTTCATATCCACAAACACTCCTTTTCATTTTATTTTGACATCTTGCGCTCACTTCCTTTATTTTTAAGTTGTCTTTTCACCGGCTGAAATGACACTTTCACCGGAAGTTTAACATTTTCGGAATTCGATATGGTAAGGTATAACAAATGCTGTGGGATAAGGGGGGAGAACTATGAGGCGAACAATTGCCTTGCTTGCAGGATTGCTGGTCTTAACGGGTTGTGTGCAGTTGACAGAACCGCCAATTCACCCTATGCCCAAACATCCCATGCTGAAGGCTTCTATAGACGGAGAAGCGGGTGACAAACAGCTCACAGGCGCTGACAGAATTCCGGAGCTTCGCAAAATTGTCATTGATGACGAAATCTGGTCGGTTTCCGACGAGTTTATCGGCGTCCAGCCTGGCCAGGAGAAGTAAATTAATAAACGTACATAGCAATGGACTGCCGGCGGCAGTCCATTGCTATGTACTGATGGTGGGGTACTAGAGTTTGAGCGATTATTTCTCAAATGCTGCTTCTTCAATGTAGGCAATTACAAGGCGGATAACTTCTTCCAATCTATTCCTATCGATATTTTCCATGGTGTCGTTATAAGTATGAATATGGGTTCTGTCCATGTGAATCAGGGTTAGAGCATCAACACCCCTTAAGACAAAGGGGATATGATCACTTGGCACACCGATTTCGCTAGTACAGTCGATTCCCCTGTCTAGAGCAAATTCATATACTTGCTTTCGAAAACGTTCCCTGTCACTCATTATGGTTAAGGGCACTTCTTCCTTGGAGCCAACCATATCCATGTTTATGACAGTGGTTTTGGTCAAGGGGAATAGTGGGTTGTTAACATAGTTGGTGGAACCGAAAAGGCCCATTTCTTCACCGTTAAAAGCAACAAAGACAATGGATTTGTCTGGAGAAAACCCGGCAGCTTGTAGTGTGCCGGCAATTTCCATCATGGCAGCTACTCCGGAAGCGTTATCCAGGGCGCCCGGCTGGTAGGTGCCGTCTTTATTCTCGCCAACATGATCCAGGTGGGCGCCAATAATGATGGCGTTATCCTGCAGCTCTTCGTCAACTCCGGGGATGATCCCGATAACATTGGCCACCTCTGCATCCTTATAGATGTAATAGGCTGATACAGAGAGCTCAAGGTTGTCATCGGCGGCCCCTGCCAACTCATCAAAAACATCCTGAGTACAATACAGCACAAAGGGCCCATCATCATTATTAAAACCGGTTTGCCGGTAATCTGTTACCACCTGATATATGTTGGGAGTAATGTTATAGGAATCATTTAATCTGCTATCGAGATTGAAAATGATGCCCTTCACCTTGTAATCGGACGCAAGGATTTTTTGCAGTATTGCATGGGGGCCATCAGGATGCCCTCCCGGGATAAGTGGTTGATCAATTATCACAAACTTATCTGCGTAGCTCTGAATATCGTTGAGGGTCGGTTCATCCTTAATAACTGCGATTTCTCCCTGAACATCACCCTCAATTTTCAAGCCGGGCCAAAAGGTCATGAACTGAAAATCGTGGGCGAATTTGAATTCCTTTACTGCATCTCCCGTTGGATTAACTATACTTAACTCCGGAGTAGCTTCAGTAAGGATTACTTTTTGCTCGTACCCTTGCCGATAATCAGTTAAACTGTGATGACTTTCAAGCCCGATTGATTGAAAATACTCGGCTATGTAATCCACGGTCAGAGCGTTTCCCTCTGTTCCCGTCAGTCGCCCACCGTACTTGGGCAGGGTCAGCTCTTGGATGGTTTCCAGGGCGCGGTCAACGTCGATGTAGGACTCCAAGGGTTGGTCATTGCTGTTAACGCATGCCGCTACCGAAAATACGAGGAAAATAATAATCAGACTGGTGAAACATTTTACTTTTTTTCTCATTGTATTGCTCCCTCCCTAAAAAGAATCTGGTTCCTTGGGTTAAAAAAGATTATCATTTCTATTTTAAAAAGGTAATTTTGTAACAATCTTTTCACATTCCCCAAAGACACAGGAGGCTGTGCTGACAGCCTCCTGTGTTTACTTTAGTCTTCTTCGATTGTTTCGTTCTTGGTGGCCATCATTTTCTTGAGCAGCTTGAGTTTGACATAGCCCCCGGCGACAACGACGATGGCAATCAGGATCCACCAGTACCATTCCAATCCAAACAACATTTCTCTAACCTCCTTAGCGTTGCGCAGGGCAATCGTCAGGTCCTGGCGAAACAGAAGCCAGAGGTTGTGGGCGTTCATGTCAGTTCCCGTCCGGTGAGCTTGATGAAGATCTGTTCCAGGGTCGCTTCCTGGGAGTGGATAGTTTGCGCCTTGCCAGAGTTAATCAATTCGTTAAGCTGCCGGCGGTCGGCTTCATTCTCCAGAAAAAAGACCTCGGTTGCCACTTCTCCGTTGATCTGGTGTTCGACCTGCACCGATTTTTCTCCGTATTGGAGCTTCAAGTCCCGGGGCGCATCCATGGCGACGATTTCCCCTTCATTGAGAAAGGCCACCCGGTCACAAAGCCGGTCGGCATCAAACATATTGTGGGTGGTGAGGAAGATGGTGCAACCCTGCTCTCTCAGCTCGGAAATGATTGCCTTGATTTTGCCGGCTGTCGCCGGGTCAAGGCCGGAGGTCGGTTCATCGAGGAAGAGAATTTCCGGATTGATCAGGAGCGCCCGGGCGAAGACCAGGCGCTGTTTCATACCCTTGGAATAGGCGCCGGCTTTTTTGTGGGCCGCGTCCTTCAGACCCACTAGCTCCAGTAGTTCCAGCGGGTCACGGGTGGGGACGTTGAACAGGCCGGCAAAATACTTGAGATTTTCGTAGCCACTGAGCTTGGTGTAGAGTTGGGTAACTCAAAGGACACGCCAATGCGGTTGAAAAAATCCGATTTTAGATGCTGAACCGGTGTCTCGCCGTAGCGGATTTCGCCGCGCTGCAGGCCTAGAAGCCCGGTCATCAGGCCCTGGACGGTGCTCTTACCGGCGCCGCTGGGCCCGAGAAAGCCAAAGATCTCCCCTTTTTCAATTGAACGAGACATCGTTAACGGCGAGCTGTCCCTTGCCGGCATAATCGTGGAACAAATTATTAACGGTAATCATTTTTTCTTTACCTCCGCATTTTTCAGGGTCTGGATAATCGCTTCCATTTTCGCGATGTAAACGTTGAGGGCATCCAGGCCGCTTAAAGTCAGGGCCACCGATGTCACGGGCTTGCGCCCCTCGATGGTTTTGTCGATTTGGACGTAGCCCGCGTCTTCCAGCTTGCGCAATTGCACCGACAAGTTGCCGGCGGTCAGCTCGAGATTTTGCTTGAGTTCGGTAAACTGCACCGCCTGGGTTTCACTGCTGGCCAGGTAGGTGAGGATTGCCAGGCGGACCTGCTCGTGAATAAGTTTGTTGACGCTGACATCCGGGGTATTCTGGTCGACCATGCTACTTCCTCATCAGCTTGTAAGCGAAATAGGTTGTGGTGAAGCCGACGCCAAAAGTGTAGATGACGGCCAGCAGCGGATGCACGGCTTCGGCGGTGAAGAGGGCAATCAGGCCGGTGGCAACCAACCAGTCACCAACTACAACCAGCTCCCGGAGCTGAAAGATGTTGAGATACGAGACACATAACAGCCCGACCAGGATTGACAGGGTGGGGACGATGTAGATTGTCAGTTCCCTGGTGATGAGGAAAATCAGCAGGACAGCGATTGCCGTGATAAATGGAATCAAGATGTTTAGCAATTGGGTGGTGTAAATTTCGTCAAACAGCTTGTCGACGGTGATGTTGCGGTCCAGCTTGCGGGCCTTGCCCAGGAACAGGCGAAGTTTTGAGAGGCCGGCAATGGCCAGGGTCGCAGCAATCAGCAGATAGATGCCAACCCTGTATGCGGTTGGAGCGTCGCCGTAGGTCCCGTACCGGCTGCTGAGCAAGTAGGCCGCGGCGGCAATGATGATTGTGAAGATACCGCCCCAGAGCCCGACCAGCGCCAGGCCGCCGGAAACATCAATGTAGCGCATGATGTTTCCGCTCTTGGCAATTGCTTTCTTGACAAACTGCAGGTCTTCCACCAACGCCGATAGCTCTTGTTGTTTATCCATGGAAACTACCTCCTTAATTTTGCAAAGTGGTTTATGTCATAAACTTATTTATAATATATTCCTGTTTATCGATTGTTGTCAACACTCTTTTCCAAGTAACAGATTTGTAATTATGGCGTGCAAAAAGTACTGACAGTTAAATAGCCATGTGCTATAATTATCATGGTTTTTAAAGCACAAAGGGGGTGCACAAATAAATGGCCTACAAAATTACTGATGCCTGTATCCAGTGTGGCGCCTGTGTAGACACCTGTCCCACAGAAGCGATCAGCGAAGGCGATGACAAGTACATAATTGATGCTGACACCTGCATCGATTGTGGCGCTTGCGTCGACAGCTGCCCCACAGAAGCAATCGAAGAGGCGTAAAACAGTACAAAATTAGACCGGAGCTATCCGGTCTAATTTTTTAGGAGGTGAAGCTTATGAGCAGCTGCATTCACAAACAGCAAAATAGCGAGCATTGCACCTGCACGTACAACGGTTGCCCTCGCCATGGCATGTGTTGCCAATGTCTACATTATCATCGCCGCCAGGGGCAGTTGCCCGCCTGCTACTTTTCGGCCGAGGATGAGAAGACCTACGATCGCTCGATTGCCCGGTTTGTGAGGGCCAACTCGTGAAACCCGTCTATGCTGATTTACATGTCCATTCCCGGTATTCCGATGGTTCGGAGACGCCGGCGGAGCTGGCGGCCCGCGCTAACCGGAATGGCTTGAGGGCGCTCGCCCTCACCGACCATGACATGGTTACCGGAATCCCAGAGCTTATCGCCAGGGCTCAGCATATAGACCTGGAGATTGTCCCAGGGGTGGAGATTTCCACCGATGTGGACGGCAAGCGCATCCACATCTTGGGCTATTATATTGACACTACATCCCCGGAACTGCTGGACTTACTGACCTATATCGGGGAGCTGCGCACTGAAAACACCCGGTTGATTTTCGAAAACCTGCGCGAGTTAGGGATGGTGGATTACAACTGGGAGCGGGTATTGAAGCACAGCAACGACAAACAGTGGCTGGCCAACACCGATGTGTTCCAGGCAATGCTGGCCGATGGGAAAGTTAGCCAACCGCTGATTCCGCTAAAGGCCCAGAGCCCGCCAACAAGCAATCCTCCGCCCAGGCTGTGCAAAGGCACAAATCGAACACAGGGAAAGGCCATGAAGATGAAGCCCGCAAACACCATTTTTCCCAGGAGCGGGTTTTCCGCAGCAGGGACTCTACACGCAGCCAGATACCGGCGTTGGCCAGCATTGTAAGGACAAAGAGCACGAAGCCAGCTGTATTGACATGTCCCTCGTCGGTAACGAGCTTGCCCAGCCAGCTCAGGGGATCGAAAAGCCATGAAAAATGCTGGGCATGTACCAATTTCAGCACACCCAGCATAATCAGATTAATGGTAATAGTGATGGCAAACAATTTGGCAAGGGCTCGCGGCCTGCTCATTCCCCGGTACTCCTCTCTAAAAACCTCAGTACAATTTATTCCGGCGTACGAGCAGAGATAACAGGAAACAAATGTAAATATGAGGTGTTATTTGTTCTTCATCATCAGATACTCGGTGACCCCCGGACTATAAAGGTCGGGAAGTTCACCGACCTGAGTATAACCTAATTTTTCGTAGAGTTTCTTGGTTTGCAGGCTAAAATCAGCCACCACCAGGAAAACCTTGGAATCAGAAGCAAAAACTACGTTTTCACAAAACTCTATCAGTTGCTTGCCAACTCCCTTGCCGCGGTACTCCGCCCGCACCGCAACTAAATGCATGTACGGATAGATATGAAAAGCGGCATCGAGCCTACCCCAGACGAAACCCAGGCAATTGCCGTCCTCGCTCAGGGCTGCATAAACTTCTTCTTTGCTGATTCCTGAGGTAAGCTCCCGGGTCGCACCTTGTTGGGTGAAATATTGTCGGCCCAGCTCTGAATTCAACAGTGCATCTACACAGGCCGATAAGTGCTCTATCTTTGCTTTCTGGATTGTGATGTTCATCATTCTTCGGTCCCTTCTAGGTTGTTTAAGAAAAACGGGAGCTGGGCTCCCGTTTCTTTACTTCTTGGCGCTGATGGACACGTCAGTGAATTTAACATGGGGCAGCAGGTAGTTCTCTGTCCATTCTTTTTCGGTGCTGACGGCGTCGATTTGGTTTTTGAAGGCCTGGAAGCAGTTGATGGAGACCATCGAGTCTTTGAGCCGGCCGACAATTTCGCCGTTTTCAATCAGATAGCCAAGGGCGATGTTACCGCTCACCTGACCGCTATAGGGATTGCCGGCCCAGGCGCCCATCAGCTCGTGGATAATTACCCCCCGCCTTGTGGCCTTAATCATCGCTTCAAGCCCGGTTGTGTCACTGCTCTCCAGTATAATATTACTGGTGCCGGGGCTGGGCAAATCGCTTGCCCGACCGCGGAAGCCGTTGCCGGTGGGTTGCATGCCTAAGGCCTTGGCGGTGGCTAAATCCAGGAGGAAACTATTTACTTTGCCCCGCTCGATGATTGAGTTGCGGGCTGTGGGCACGCCTTCGTCGTCAAAGGGGCGGCTCTCCGGGCCCCAGGCCAAGGTTGCGTCGTCGTAGAGGGAGATTTCCGGCGCAAACAACTGCTGGCCTAACTTTCCCTTCCAGGGGGAGAAGCCCTTTTCCACCGCCTTGCCATCAGCCGAGGCGAGGAGGGGGCGGAGGATGTCCGGCAGCGCCCAGGGGGTGAAGATCACCGGATAGTGGTCGCTAGCCACCGCGACATTCTTACGACCGGCCCGGATATTTGCCTCCAGGTACTGCTTTAATTTCTCTGCCTGGTTCGCCAGCTTGCCGGTGGCAAAGCCGCTGTAGACGGCCAGGAGGTTTTTGCCCTCCATCAGTTCGGCATACCCGGACATGGCATAGAGGTTCTTGGTATATTTGTGGTTGAAACCGTTGGAGTTTGCCAGTTCGACATTGAGGACGGTCTTGCTTAAATCGATGCCGGCAAGGATTTCCGGATGCACATCGCGTAGGACATCGATCAGCTCCTGTCCAGAGTTGACCATCTGATCCAGGGGGACATCCACCGTCGCCTGGTGGTAAATTTCCAGCTCCCGGGTTGGGGCGGCGCCGGGCAGTTCCACATCCCACTCCCGCCCGAAGCGGGCGGTGGCCATGGCCATGGTCAGTAGTTGGTCTAGGTCGGCGCTGGAGCTGGTGGCAAAGCCCAGTTTGCCGTCCTTGATTATCCGCAGGGCATAAACGATTTGCTCGGCGGAGTCGATGCTCAAAAGCCGGTTGTTCTCAAAGCGCACCGGCGTCTCCCGGGCGCTGATGCGGTACAGTTCTGCTTGTTCCACCTTTTGTTTGGCGCGGGTGATGAATTCCTGCATTATTTGCACCCCCCAATCACAACATTGCGGATGCGCACATGGGGCGCCCATTCGCTGGTGGGCAGGGGCGCCTGATTGCCCTTGCCGCAACCGCCGGCGGATTCGTGGGCCTGAAAATCCTTACCCACCATCTCGATATTCGCCAAAGTCGTAAACACGTTGCCGGTAAGGTTGACGTCCCGGACCAGCTCGGCCAGTTGGCCGTTGCGGATCATGTACGCCTCGGCGGCGCTGAAGGTGAACATCTCGCCGTTGGTCTCACCGCCAAAAGAGCCTTTGACATAGATGCCTTCCTTGAGTCCAGAAAGCATATCCTCAAAACTGGCCTCACCGGGGGCAATGCAGGTATTGCGCATGCGGCAGATGGGCGCGTAATTGTAATTGATTGCCCGGGCATTGCCGGTGGGTTTTTCGCCCAGTTTGGCCGCCGTCTCCCGGGTGTGGAGCCGGCCCACCAGTACCCCTTCCCGAATCAGGTCGGTGCGTTCGGTGGCCACTCCCTCGTCGTCATACATCAGGTAGCCCCGGGCCCCTTCGTCCAGACCGGTGTCATAGATGGTGAGGAAGTCCTCGCCGAATTTGGTGCCCAACTGCATTACCTTTTGGAGATTGGGGTTTTCGTAGAGGAAGTCGCTCTCGCTCAAGTGTCCGAAGGCCTCGTGGGCAAATATCCCTGCTAGGGTCGGATCGATTACCACTGTGTATTCGCCGCCCTTGACGGGAGGCGCTGCCAACAATTCCGTTGCCTTGGTGCAGGCCTTGCGGACATCATCGTCCAGATTGCGACAGACCCCAAAATCGTTGGAGCTACCAAAGGTCACGCGGCTGGTCTGGGTAGTCTCGCCGTCGCCGGCCATGGCGAAAACACTGCCGGCCAGGTCGGTTTTGTGCTGGAGGATGTACGTGCCCTCGGAGTTGGCAAAAGGCACTTTGCCGTGGCGGTCAAAATAATTTATACTGGAACTGACGATTGTACCGCCGTGACCGAGGACGATTTCGTTGTAGCCCTGGAACAGGTCGACCTTAGAAGCCAGATCCACCTTGCTGGGGTCTTCCAGAAGTTTCGGCCGCACTTCATCCTCGACAACTGGCACCGGCGCCAGGATTGAATTGCCGCCGACCTCGCCCACCAGTTTTGCCTGGCGGATGGCCATGTCCACTTTTTGCTCCAGGTCGTCCAGGTTGTTAAAGGTGGTAAAGCCCCAGCCGCCGCTTACCAGGGCACGGACGCACCCGCCGACCCGGGTGTTCATGTTCACCGTTTCCAGGGTCGGCCCCTGGAAGCGCAGATTGGTTTCGGTGTATTCTTCCATGCGGATTTCTACATACTCGGCTGGTTTGTTGGCGACCAGCGTGCGCAGTCTCTCTTTCAAAACAAGACCTCCTTTACAAGTACTGCCACCATTATACTACTTTCCAAGATAATCCTGCAAAGGGTGATTATTATGGCCCTCGACCCCGGGCAGCAAGCACTTTTAGAAGTTATATTCCATTACCTCGATGTAACCGGTCGCCCTGCCACCGGTGGTGAACTGCGTACGCTAGTGGACGGGTTCGGCCGCAATTTCCAGGGTAAGCCCCTGTACGAACTCCTGAGCGGCGATCAGCGCTTTGTCCTCCGGGAGGATTGCTGGGCGCTGGCAAAGTGGGAGCAGGTGCAGTATTCCTACACGGTGGTGGACGTGGAAACCACCGGCCTTTCGCCCCGGAATGAACGGATAACCGAAGTTGCCCTAGTGCGCCTGGAGGGCACTGAAGTCACCGGCCAATGGTCAACGTTAGTTAATCCCGGCCGCCCGATACCGCCATACATAACCCGGCTCACCGGTATCGACGACGCCATGGTTGCCGACGCGCCGCCTTTTGAGGTAATTGCGCCCAAACTGATCAGCTTTTTTGCCGAGAGTACTTTGATTGCCCATAATGCATCCTTTGATATCGGGTTTCTTAACGCTGAACTGCGCCGGGCGGGTCGCAGACCCCTGGGGAACCAGGCCCTGGACACAGTAACCATGGCCCGGCGTCTGCTGCCCCATCTGCCCAACCGCAAGCTGGTGACTGTGGCCCGGTATTTCGGGATTTCCACCCAGGGCCACCACCGGGCAATGGCCGATTGCCTGATGACTGCCGGCATCTTCCGGTCCATGGTCGAGCTTATCGGCGGCTCGTTGGACGATTTCTTGGCCTCCATCTCATAACAAAAAGCCCGGGAGAAGGGCTTTTGCCATAGAATGGGTAATTAAATGTTAGAGGGGGTTATCGTGCTGGTTTCAAAAAGTCCGCATCCAGGTTTTAAGTTGATGGCAGGCGCGATTATTTGCTTGGCCCTGTTTGCCCTGATAGGAGTTGCTTTATTCTCTAGTTGTGAGACTCCCGATCCCGGACCCCAGGCAGCCAAAGAGTACGCCCATAAGTACACCTCGCCGCCTTAAACGCCAATGATCAGGACATGGTAGCTGAGCTGGTGGGCGACCACACAGGTCGCACTGACATTCAGGAGCACGTGGCTTTGTATGGCGGGAGGGGGCTTACCATTATTGACATTGCACTTATTCAGGACTTCGCCGATCATTACCGGGTATGGATTACAGCCCGGGACCAAAACGGGACAGAGGTCGAGTGTATCAGGTGTTCTGTTGGGAAGGGAAGAAGTGGAGCATGGACGCTTTAAACCACCCCCCGCTTCCCCCGAAACCGAATTGATAATAAAACGCCACTCTCGACATAAGGAGTGGCGTTTTTGCGCTCTTTCCCTGTAACTAGCAGTAAATTTGTATTATACTGGTAGTAATTGCGATTCTGTGAACGAGGAGGACTTGATAGATGGGTATACTTGACAGGCTGAAGACCATGGGCAGGAAATTTCCGGGCACAGCCAGGTTATTGTTCCAGCGTTTTCTAACCAAATGTGCCGGGTGGGGGCAACAGGTTGTAATTGTTGTAAAGGGGGCTTGGCTCTTTCTGGTGGCGCTGGTGTTATTGGCGGTAGTGACTTTGAGTTTCCTTTATAATCCCGGTATTGAGGAATATCCGGATTATGAATTTGCAGTTCCCGAGAGCAGCTTTGACGGTGAGCAGGCATACGCACTTCTGGACGAGTTGGTAAGCGAATACCCGGGCCGGACTCTGGGAAGCGAGGCCAATGCAGAGGCAGCCCTCTGGCTGGAAGCGTATTTCGCTGACTTGGACCTGAACGTCAGTGTGGAGGAGTTTGAGGCCGACTACTTCTTGACCCGAGCCGGGCAAAAGTCTCCCCGGGGCCTGTATTGGCAGGACTTGTTTGCCCAGCGGACGGGGCAGAATGTGCTTGCCCTTAGTCCCGGCGCTGTTGAAGATCTGGTTGTAATTGCAGCCCATCGAGATATCTATGATACCTGGCGCGGCGCCAATGCCAATGGCTCCGGCACGGCCGTGCTGATGGAACTGGCCCGGGTTTTGAGCACTGAGAACCATCACTATACATATATGTTTGTTTCTTTGGACGGCGGTGAGGCAGAGCATGCCGGCGCCTTTTGGTTAGCGGAAGTTTTAGCAGAGCAGGACGTTGCCCTGGCCATCACCCTTGATCAGGTGGGCCTTAACCTTGCCCGCTCGATAGGACTTTATAATGTAGTGACTAAAGACGGTCAGGCGCCCCTCTGGACTCTGGCCCTGGCCCGGACCTTGCCCGATGGCAATCGCGATCAGCATTATGCCGGCAGTCGGACCGGATACCTCTGGCAGAAAATAGCTGGCGTTGCCGGCACCGACAGTCATCCGTTTTTGGTTCATGGCATCCCGGCCGTCGGTTTACGGGCCAGTCAGTCGGCCGCCCACTGGGCAGTTTCCGAGCTTACTGACTCCTTGGAAATAGTCTCCGAAGAATCACTGGCCATGGCCGGCCGCTTCACTGAACAGTATGTACGTGCTCTGGAAGTAGCGCCAGCTGAGACCGGTAGCAATTATATCCCACTGGCTGATGGCTATCTGCCCGACAGTTTTTATACCTGGCACTTATCTTTGTTCCTAATCTGTCTCGCGGCAGTGCTGGCGGCAAACCTGGTTCAGGGCCGGGATATTAGCTGTCTGAAGAGGGAGTGGCGCTGGTTGTTGCCGGGAGTGATTGCCGCGCTTATTATCTGCAGCTACGGATTTGCGATTGAGCGCACACCGCTGGCCGCCGAAGTCTTCTTGCCTTTGTTGGGAATGGGCCTGATTTTTCTGGTGGTTGGGGCGCTGACTGCGATGTTCAGCGCGGCGGGAGTCCGTAGCTATCAGACTGGGAAGGCGGCCCAGCGCACGGCCGTTAACAGCGCGTTTGCCGTGCTGCTTGTGAGTGGTTTGGTTATCGCCGGCCCGCTGGTTACCGCTCTGGTTATGGGGCTGCCGGTTGCATTGCTCAGCCGCCCCGGCGCGTCCCGCTGGCGTCGCTTCGGCCAAAAAATTATCTGGACGCTTTCAGCCCTGATTGCGCTGGTGATTATTGGCGCCAAGGCGTACACAGGTTATGGCGATATCTTTAGCGCCGGGAATTTGGCCTTAGTGTTTTGGACATTACTGGTGATTTATGTTGCCGGTGTCTACAGTTTCTGTCGTCCCCGGCTGGAAGCGGTCGGAGAGGAGCCGGTGGCCAAGGCCGGTTAATGCGATTTGATTCTCAAAAAAGTATTTGAGTTTGTATACCAGGCACCCTTTGCGGGTGTCTGTTGCATTTTCCGGGTAAACTAGGAGCGGGTTGTCAAAAAAGGGATGCTAAAGTATAATTGTAACCAGCTACTATAAGCTTGATATAATACTTAACTCATAATTGGGGGTAGAACATATGAATGCAGCAATAACCGGAGTTGGCTATGCCCTGCCGGACCAGGTTCTCACCAATGCCCAGTTGGAGCAGATGGTGGAGACTGATGACGCCTGGATAGTGCAGCGGACTGGAATCCGTGAACGGCGGATTGCCGGCCCCGACATTGCCACCTCGGATCTGGCCTCGAAAGCAGCGGAAAGCGCAATGACCGCCGCTGGAGTGAGGGCAGAAGATTTGGATCTAATCATTGTCGCGACAGTTACTCCCGACCATGCGTTTCCATCCACTGCCTGCCTGGTTCAGCGCAACTTAGGTGCGTGGAAGGCCGCTGCCTTTGATCTCGAGGCGGCCTGCACCGGCTTCATCTATGGTTTGTCGGTGGCAGAGCAGTTTATCCGCACCGGCACATATAAGCATGTGCTGGTGATTGGCGCCGAGACGCTTTCTAAGATTACTGATTACACAGACCGCAACACCTGCGTGCTCTTCGGCGATGGCGCTGGCGCTGCGGTGCTCAGCGCCTATGAAGAGCAAGGTTTGCTGGCCCTGGATATCGGTGCCGACGGTAGGGGTGGCGAGTTATTGGTGCAGCAGGCCGGCGGGTCACGAAAGCCAGCGAGCCCGGAAACGCTTGCCGCCCGGGAGCATTTCATCCAGATGCATGGCCGGGAAGTGTTTAAGTTTGCCGTGCGGGTTTTAGGTGAAACAAGCGAACGGGTGCTGAGTGCTGCAAATGTTGATTCAGGAGAGATTGATTTGCTGATACCCCACCAGGCCAATCTGCGGATTATCGATTCGGCCTGCAAGCGCCTGGGCATTGACAGAGAAAAAGTGTTTGTTAATCTGGACCGCTATGGCAATATGTCTGCGGCCTCAATCCCGGTTGCTCTGGCGGAAGCGGAGGCACAAGGAAAACTAAAAAAAGGTGATCGTATTTTATTGGTTGGGTTTGGCGGCGGCCTCACCTGGGGCTCGGCGCTTCTAAACTGGGTTAAGTAGGGAGGTATTTGATGATTAAGACTGACATAACAGAAATGTTGGGAATTCGTTATCCCCTGTTCCAAGGCGGTATGGCTTGGTTGGGCACCTGGGAGTTGGCTGCGGCTGTGTCCGAGGCCGGCGGCCTGGGGATTATCGGCGCTGGCAATGCGCCCCCCCAGTGGGTGGCGGAGCAGATTGATTCGTTACGGGCCAGAACAGAGAAACCCTTTGGCGTCAATGTAATGCTGCTTTCGCCCCATGCGGCGGAAGTGATGGATGTGGTGATTGAGAAGCGGGTGCCCGTTGTCACCACCGGCGCCGGTAATCCCGGCCCCTGGCTGGAGCGCTTGCAGGCAGTGGGCTCCAGGGTGTTTCCGGTGGTTGCTTCGGTGGCCCTGGCGGTGCGCCTGGCCCGAATGAATGTGGACGGCCTGATCGCTGAAGGCGGCGAGGCCGGCGGCCATGTGGGCGAATTATCGACTATGTCTTTGGTGCCCCAGGTGGTTGATGCAGTGGAAGTGCCGGTGTTGGCCGCCGGCGGCATTGCCGATGGACGCGGTGTGGTTGCTGCCCTTGCCCTGGGCGCCCAGGGTGTCCAGGTTGGGACCCGTTTTGTCTGTGCCGAAGAGTGTATTGCCCATGAAAATTACAAGCAGATGATCATTCGCTCCCGGGACCGGGATGCTGTGGTATCGGGACGGAGTACCGGCCATCCGGTGCGCTGCCTGAAAAACCGGTTTTGGCGGGAGTTTACTCAGTTGGAAAAACAGGGCGCCGACACAGCTGAATTGGAAAAGCTGGGCGGCGGCAAATATTACGCGGCTGCCATCGAGGGCGATGTGGAGTCCGGCAGCGTGATGGCCGGGCAGGTGGCAGCAATGGTGAATCAGGTGCAGCCTGCCAGCGAAATCGTGCAGCAACTCTTTGCCCACGCCCGGAGTCGCATCCACGGATTGGGGGAATTAGTCCGATGAGTATCGCCTTTGTTTTCCCTGGCCAGGGCGCCCAGTACTTGGGCATGGGCCGGGAACTGGCACTGAGCAGTAAATTGGTGATGGAGTACTTTGAGCGGGCCGATGCGGCCCTGGGGTTTTCCCTCAGCAAGCTATGCTGGGAGGGACCTTCTGAAGATCTGACCCTGACAGAAAATGCCCAGCCGGCAATTCTGACCATGAGTTGTGCCGCGGCCGCCCTGGCCCGGGAGCAACATGTGCATCCGGCGGCAGCTGCCGGCCTCAGTCTGGGGGAATACAGCGCGCTGGTCACTGCCGGTATGCTGGATTTCGAAACGGCTGTTAAGCTGGTGGCTAAGCGGGGACGCTATATGCAGCAAGCAGTTCCGGCGGGCACCGGCGGCATGGCAGCTGTTTTCGGCTTGGATGATGAAGCTGTTTTGGAAATCTGTCAGCGCTCCGGTGGCGTGGTGGAACCGGCCAACTACAACTGCCCGGGGCAGATTGTTATCTCCGGTGAACAGGTGGCGGTTGCAGAAGCCGTCGAGCTGGCCAAAGAAAAGGGCGCCCGCCGGGCCATGGCCCTGGAAGTCAGCGCGCCTTTCCATAGCTCCATGTTACAACCCGCCGCCGAGAAACTGGCTGCCGACTTGGCTGAACTTGAGTTTTCTGAGCCTGAATTCCCGGTGCTCTCCAATGTGGATGCCCGGCCGGTGACTGTCGAGAACGTCCGGGAGCTTCTGGCAAAACAAGTTGCCAGTCCGGTGCTCTGGCAACAATGTGTGGAGAAATTGGCGGCAATGGGGATCACAACTCTGGTGGAGGCAGGCCCGGGGCGGGTGCTGTCCACTCTGGCCCGGAAGATTGACCGCAGTCTCAAGACCAAAAAACTGGAAGTTCCAGAAGATCTGGAGCAATTGCGGGAGGAATTTTAATGCTCAGTGAAAAAACAGCGCTGGTCACCGGCGCCAGCCGCGGCATTGGCCGGGAAATTGCCCTGGCCCTGGCAGCTGACGGGTTCAAAGTCGCTGTTAATTATGTGGCCAGCGCCGATGCCGCCAATGCTTTGGTGGCAGAAATTAAAGAGCAAGGCGGCGAAGCGGCTGCTTTTCAGGCCGATGTCGCCAACTTTGAGCAGGCGGGCAAACTGGTGGAGCAAACCATCAGCCAGTTTGGGCGTCTGGATGTTCTCGTCAACAACGCCGGAATTACCCGGGACGGCCTCTTGATGCGTATGTCTGAGGAGGACTGGGATCAGGTGCTGGCCGTAAACCTCAAAGGCTATTTCAACTGTTGTCGGGCGGCGGTGCGCACGATGCTCCGTGCCCGCGCCGGGCGGATTATCAATGTCGGCTCCGTCGTCGGCATCCGGGGCAATGCCGGCCAGGCCAATTACTCTGCGGCCAAGGCCGGGGTCATGGGACTGACAAAATCCCTGGCCCGGGAGTTGGGGAGTCGCGGCATCACCGTCAATGCGGTGGCGCCGGGCTTCATTGAGACCGACATGACCAAAGTTTTGCCTGACGATATTAAGGATAAACTGAAAGCAGATATTCCGTTGGGACGCCTGGGCGCGCCTGCGGATGTAGCGGCCCTGGTCAGATTTTTGGCCGGACCAGGGGCGGAATATATTACCGGCCAGGTTATTGCCGTCGATGGCGGCATGGCCATGTAGGGGGGAGAAGAAAATGAAACGCGTAGTAATTACCGGCATGGGGGCCGTTACACCCCTAGGCCATGATGTTGAAACAATGTGGAAGGGCCTGGTGGCAGGCAAAAGCGGTGTCGCTGAAGTGACCCATTTTGACACCAGCGAATTCACCACCAAAATCGCTGCCGAAATCAAGGATTTTGATCCAACCGAGCATATGCACCGCAAAGAAGCGAAGCGCAGCGATCCCTTTGTCTGGTATGCCTTGGTCGCTGCCCGCCAGGCCTGGAAGCAGTCGGGTCTGGAAGCTGCGGAACTGGATCCCGGCCGCATCGGCGTCATGGTCGGTTCCGGCATCGGCGGCATCACCACCTTCGAGCAGCAATACGATATGTATAAATCCGGCGGCGCCCGGCGCATCAGCCCGTTTTTCGTGCCGATGATGATTAGCAATATGGCAGCGGGTAATATCTCCATCGATTTGGGGGCCCAGGGTCCGGTGAGTTCTGTGGTCACCGCCTGCGCCACCGGCACCAATGCGATTGGCGACGCCTTCCGTTCCATTGCCCGCGGCGATGTGGATGTTATGATTGCCGGCGGCAGCGAAGCATCAATTACTCCCATGGGCATGGGCGGCTTTTGCGCGGCCCGGGCCCTTTCCACCCGCAATGATGAGCCGGAAGCGGCCAGTCGCCCCTTCGACGCCCAGCGTGACGGGTTTGTCATGGGCGAAGGCGCTGGTATCGTTGTCATGGAGAGCTTAGAGAGCGCTCAAGCGCGGGGCGCTACCATCCTCGCCGAAATCACCGGCTATGGTTCTGCTGGCGATGCGTTTCACGTGGTTCAGCCCCATCCCGAGGCAGCGGGCGGCGCCCGGGCCATGGAACTGGCAGTCAAAGAGTCTGGCTGGCAGCCCACCGATGTAGATTACATCAATGCCCACGGCACCAGCACCGAGTTCAACGACCGGCTGGAGACCACGGCAATCAGGAAGGTCTTTGGCGACCATGCCGATAAGCTGGTGGTGAACTCCACCAAGTCAATGTTGGGCCACCTCCTGGGGGCCGCCGGCGCCGTGGAGTTTATCGTCTGTATCCTGTCAATCCGGGATGGTTTAGTCCATCCGACCATCAATCTGACCACGCCGGATCCCGACTGCGATCTGGATTATGTCGCAGAAGGCGCCCGGAAAGCGCCGGTTCGCCGTGCAATCACTAACTCCCTTGGGTTCGGCGGCCACAACGCCACTTTGGCCGTTGCCGCCTGGGAGGATAAATAATGCTGGACCGGGCGAAGATTAAAGAGATTATCCCCCATCGGGAACCATTTCTGCTTTTGGACACAGTTACTGAACTAAAATCCGGCCACAGCGCCACGGGTAATTATTATGTGGATCCCGAGGCCGACTGGTTCCGGGGTCACTTCCCCGGTTATCCAGTGTTCCCCGGCGTTTTGCAGGTAGAATCCCTGGCCCAGCTGGGGGCGGTGGCAATCCTCTCTCAACCGGAGATGGCAGGCAAGCTTGCGCTCTTTGCCGGTTTGGAATCTGTGCGTTTCCGGCAGCAGGTATTGCCGGGGGCTACATTGAATCTTACAGTGGAGATAGTCAGGGCCCGCGCCAGTTTTGGCGTCGGTCAGGGCAGCGCCAGCGTCGACGGCAAGACCGTTCTCGAGTCGTCCCTGAAATTCGCCCTGGTTGCTGGAGGTAATAATGATGAAAATCGATGAGCTGGTAAAACTGATAGAAGCGGTGCGCACCAGCAATTATGATGAATTTACGTTGGAGACCGGCGATGTTAAACTCACACTGCGCCGGGGAGGCAAAGTGGAAGTTGCGAGCGCTCCCGTCTCCGCGCCGGCGCCAGCGCCGGAGACGCCGAGTTCCAATCCGGCCCCGGCTACACCTGCTCCCGTTGAGCAGCCCCGGGAGGAGGGGTTAATTGAAGTGACGGCGCCGATGGTGGGCACTTTTTACCGGGCGCCCGCCCCGGATGCTGACCCCTTTGTGGAGCCGGGCACCGTTGTCAAGCCCGGTGACACCCTGTGCATTTTGGAAGCGATGAAATTGATGAACGAGATTCAGGCCGAAACCGGGGGCGAAGTGGTGGAAGTCGCGGTGGAAAACGGCGAACTGGTGGAATTTGGTCAGTTGCTGTTTACCCTGCGGCCGACGAAATGAAGCGCGTACTAATCGCCAATCGGGGGGAGATTGCCCTCAGGGTAATCCGGGCCTGCCAGGAACTGGGTCTGGAAACAGTGGCAGTCTATGCGCAGGGGGACGAAGAGTCGCTGCACGTGCGGATGGCCGACGCCGCCTATTGCATCGGCCCTGCCCCTGCAACCCAGAGTTACCTGAATATGCAAAACATCCTCTCGGTGGCTGCCGGAACTGATTGTGACGCTATTCACCCCGGCTACGGATTTTTAGCGGAGAATGTTACCTTTGCTGAGCTCTGCGCCTCCTGTGGCATCACTTTTATCGGGCCGCCTGCCGGCGCCATCGAGGCCATGGGGAACAAGGATCAGGCCCGTAAGACAATGGCTGCCGCCGGAGTGCCGGTGGTTCCCGGAACCTCGGGGCTTAAAGACGCGGAATCGGCGTTACAGGAGGCAGAGAAGATTGGCTATCCTGTGCTGCTGAAAGCCGCCTCCGGTGGCGGCGGCAAGGGCATGCGCCTGGTGGATGCGGCCGAACAATTGCCCCGGGCCCTGGAAATGGCCCGGTCCGAGGCGGAGCAGGCCTTCTCCGATCCCACTGTATATATGGAGAAATTCGTTACAAAACCCAGACATGTAGAGATTCAGGTCCTTGCCGACAACCATGGCAATGTGATACATTTGGGCGAGCGGGAATGTTCGGTGCAGCGCCGCCACCAGAAGCTGGTGGAGGAGGCGCCCTGCCCGGCCCTGACCCCGCTGATGCGGGATGCCATGGGCGAGGCGGCTGTTAAAGCGGCCCTGGCTGTCAACTACAGCGGCGCCGGCACCGTTGAATTTTTGCTGGATGCCGAGGGGAACTTTTACTTTATGGAAATGAATACCCGTATTCAAGTAGAGCATCCGGTTACAGAAATGATCACCGGTATCGATTTGGTGCGGGCGCAATTACAGGTGGCGGCCGGCCGCAAGCTGACTTGGAGTCAGGAGGACATCAAATTCAACGGCTGGGCCATCGAATGCCGGATTAATGCTGAGGACCCGGAACATAATTTCCGTCCAGCGCCTGGGAAAATAACCAGCTGGCTTGCCCCGGGCGGGCCCTGGGTGCGGGTGGATGGAATTGCCTATGAAGGGTACCGGGTATTGCCCCATTACGACTCGATGATTGCAAAACTAATTGTCTGGGGACGCAACCGGGACGAGGCGATTGCCCGGATGAACCGGGCTCTGAATGAGACGGAAGTGGAGGGGATACCTACCACAATTCCGCTGCATCTGGAGATTATGGACAATCGGGAGTTTAAAAGCGGAACCTATGACACAGGACTGCTTGAACGCATGCTGAACAGGAGGTGAAAAGCATGGCTTTGTTCAGGAAGGAGAAATATACCAAGATAACACCCCGGACTTCCACCGTGGAGATGCCGGGCGATATTGCCAACAAATGTCCCGGCTGCAAGGCCGTGCTGATTGCCCGGGAGCTGGAAAAAAATATGCGGGTGTGCAACAAGTGTGGCCATCATTTTGGCCTCAAGGCCTGGGAACGGATTGAGCAGGTTACCGACCAGGGTAGTTTCAAGGAACTGAATAGCCACCTTGTTTCCGAAAACCCGCTGGAGTTTCCCGAATACGACCAGAAATTAGCCAAGGCCCAAAAGAACAGCGGCCTCAATGAGGCAGTGGTAACCGGCCATGGCACAATTGGCGGCATGCCCGCTTATGTAGGGGTGATGGCCCCGGAATACATGCTGGGCAGCATGGGTTCGGTGGTGGGCGAGAAATTGGCGCGGATGCTGGACCTGGCAGCCGACCATCAGACGCCGGCGATAATTTTCACGGCCTCTGGCGGCGCCCGGATGCAGGAGAGCATTTTCTCCCTGTTTCAGATGGCCAAGACCAGCGCCGCCCTGGCACGACTGGCCGAGAAGGGCGCGCTCTATATTTCCGTGCTCACCGATCCTACAACCGGCGGCGTCACCGCCAGTTTCGCGATGCTCGGCGATATAAATCTGGCTGAGCCCGGCGCCCTGATTGGGTTTGCCGGTCCCCGGGTAATTGAACAGACCATCAAGCAGCAGCTACCCGCCGGTTTCCAGCGCTCGGAGTTCTTGCTGGAACACGGGATGCTGGATATGGTGGTGCATCGGCACCAAATGAAAGAAACTCTCGCCGGATTGCTGAAGTTGCATGGGGGTGTGGCCAATGGCTGATTTTGATGTGCAACTGAATCAATTACAGGATAAAATCCGCGATTTGCAGAAGTTTGCCCGGGAAAATGAACTGGACCTCAGCCATGAGATCAAAGCCCTGGAAGAAAAGGCCGCCGATATCCGGGCCAAACTCTATGCCAATCTGGAACCCTGGCAAAAAGTACAATTGGCGCGGCATATCAAGCGACCGTCTACATTGGACTATATAAGCATGATTTTTACCGATTTTTATGAACTCCATGGCGACCGCCTGTTCCGGGATGACCCGGCGTTGGTGGGCGGTATTGCCCGCCTCGGCGATACACCGGTGACGGTTATAGGCCATCAGAAGGGTCGGGACACCAAGGAGAATATCAAGCGCAATTTCGGCATGCCCCATCCCGAGGGGTATCGCAAGGCGCTGCGTCTTATGGAACAGGCAGAGAAATTCCGCCGCCCCGTGATTTGTTTTATTGACACCCCCGGGGCCTATCCCGGGCTTGGCGCCGAAGAACGGGGCCAGGGCGAGGCAATTGCCCGCAATTTGCGGGAGATGGCGACCTTGCGCACCCCAATAATCAATCTGGTCACTGGCGAAGGCGGCAGCGGCGGTGCCCTCGCCCTGGGCGTGGGTGACAGCTTATTGATGCTGGACAACAGCATTTACTCGGTTATTTCCCCCGAAGGCTGTGCCGCCATCCTCTGGAAGGATGCCAGCCGGGCCAAAGAAGCAGCCGGCGTCTTGAAGCTCACCGCCCTGGACCTACAAGAATTGGGCGTGGCCGACGAGGTTATCCCCGAGCCGATGGGCGGTAGCCACAAAGACTGGCAGGCAACAGCAGCAGCCGTCAAAGAAGCCCTCGGTCGGCATCTGGATATCCTGGGCGATATCCCCAGCGAAAAACTTTTGGAGCGCCGCTGGCGCAAACTTGCCCAAATCGGCCGCTGGCAAGAACACTAACGGACAAGGGGACGGAGGTTCCCTGCGCCACCTGCCCATCTGGGGACGGAGGTTTGCCGGGCATTTTAAAGAATACTTAGAAAATGCAGCCCCTTTTTTGCCACGATAAGACAACCCCCTCTGGTTTGTAACAACCAAAGGGGGTTTTGCTATCGGCTAGTGTAGAATTGGCATTGTTTAACCCGCAGCAATCCGGACAAGGGACCTGTCCCCTTGTCCGGTTAAATGTGCATGTCGCCGGGCTTGATCCAGCCCCAGCGGCGCAGCACGTTTACCACCAGCAGGCTGATGATTGCCGGGCCGATAAAGTGGAGCAATAACACTTGCAATAAAACGTCCAGGGAGAAGCCCATGGCGGAGAAAGTGGCAATTTGGCCGACGAAACCGCTTGTCCCCATACCGGCGCCGGCGGGCAGGTTGACCATTCTGAACACTATTGTCGCCAGGGGTGCCAGGATGATTCCCGCCAGGGTGGGCGGAATTAAAATCCGTGGATTTTTGACGATATTACCAATCTGGAGCATTGAGGTCCCCAGGCCCATGGATAAGAGTCCGGAAATACCGTTATCCCGGTAACCGGCCACTGCAAAGCCCATCATCTGGGCGGCACAGCCCACGGTGGCGGCGCCGGCGGCAATTCCCTCCAGGCCGAGCATAATCGCCAGGGCGGCGCTGGAAATCGGCGCCGTTAGACAGAGGCCCATGATGGTTGCAACGAGGATACCCATTACGAAGGGCTGCTGCTCGGTGGCCCACATAATCAGCGCCCCCAGTCCGGTCATGCCGCTGTCGATGCCGGGACCGATAAAGGTGGCAACCAGATAACCGGCAGCTATTGTCGTCAGGGGCGTAATGATGATATCCACCTTGGTCTCGCCAGCGACGATTTTGCCAATCTCGGTTGCTATCAGCGCGGCGGCAAAACTGCCGGCCGGTCCTCCCAGTTGTTCTCCGGCTGCGCCGGTGATGACGCTGGCGAAGATGACCAGGTGCGGCGCCTTTAAACCGTAGGCAACGGCGACGCCAATCGCCGGCCCCATCAAGCTCATGGCCAGGGAGCCCATTTCTTCCAAAGCGGTAAGCCCCAGTTGTTCTCCCGCAGTGCGGACAATCAATCCAATGATCAAAGATGAAAACAATCCCAAAGCCATAAAGCTGAGGGCAGTAACAAAATAAGTGCGCGGTGATAATGAGACTCCTTTACGACGCAAAAATGCAAGCATATATACACCACCTATTTCTACAGTATAGCTGTATTTTACCCCATACCTACCTCCCTGCAAAGCCCCGGGAAAGCGCTTTACGATACACACCGGGGCGTATCTGTGCGCTGGTTTAAGAATCCCTGTTTTCGGGAATGCTTTTAGCAGCACTTCTCGTGAGGTGATTTGATGGCGAAAGAGCGGGAACAGTGGCGCAGCCGGGTTGGATTCGTGTTTGCCGCAGCCGGTTCGGCGGTGGGGCTGGGCAATATCTGGCGTTTTCCCACTGCGGCCGGTCTCAACGGTGGCGGCGCCTTTGTATTGGTGTATCTGATTCTAATTTTTGTCATCGGTATACCCTTGATGATGGTGGAATTAACCTTGGGCCGGCGCACCAAGCGCAGTGTAATCGGCGCTTTCAAGGTTTTGAAGCAGGGGAGCCCCTGGTGGTTGGTTGGAGCGCTGGGGGTTATCTCCGGGTTTGTGATTCTTTCCTTCTATTCGGTGATTGCCGGCTGGTGCCTGGCCTATGTGGTCAGTTACGCCACCGGTCAGTTTTCCGGGCTCTCGCCGGGGGGGATTGAAGATCAATTCCTGGCTCTGGTCAGTAATCCGGTAATCCCGGTGCTTTGGCATGCTCTGTTCATGGCGATGACCATTGGTGTAGTAATTCTGGGGGTGGCCAAAGGGATTGAGCGCTGGAGCAAAATCCTCATGCCGATACTCTTGGTGTTGCTGGTGGTCTTGGCTGTGCGATCAGTTACCTTGGAAGGGGCCAGCGAAGGTTTATATTGGCTGCTGAGGCCTGATTTCACGCGCCTGGACTTTTTGACCATCCTTGGCGCCCTCGGGCAGGTGTTCTTCAGTCTTAGCCTGGGGATGGGTGCAATGCTCACCTATGGCAGCTATCTGAGCAAAAAGGAGAACATTCCCGGCAGCGCTGCCTATATTGCCCTGACAGATGTGGGGATTGCCCTATTGGCCGGCCTGATTATTATACCGGCAGTGTTCGCCTTTGGCCTGGACCCGGATACAGGGCCGCCACTGATTTTCATCACGCTGCCAGCGGTGTTTCAAAGCATCCCCTTGGGTAATTTCTTTGGGCTGATGTTCTTTCTACTGATCAGTATCGCCGCTTTGACCTCGGCAATATCGCTCTTGGAAGTAGTGGTTGCCTGGTCGATTGATGAATTGGGCTGGCAGCGGCGCCGGTCCACAATCTTGTCAGGGTTGGCAATTTTTCTGCTGGGGATCCCCTCATCCCTATCGGAAGGGGTGTGGGCCGATTTCCAGATAATCGGGCTCAACATTCTCTCCTTTGCCGACTCCTTGACAGCAAACTTATTGCTGCCCCTGGGCGGCCTGCTGACAACGATATTCGTGGGTTGGGTCTGGGGCGCCAAAAAGGCCGTGGGAGAATTGGAAGAGAGCGGCGACTCCTTTGCATTCGGGGGTGTGTGGAGTGTGTTGGTGAAGTATGTGATGCCGCTAATCTTGATTTACATCCTCTATACGGGATTGTTCCCGGGGTAAACAGCAAACGCAGAGCCATGGCTCTGCGTTTTTACTTATTCTGGAGTCTTGGGTTTTTTTCGGCCGGAGAGAATGATTAGCACCCCGACTCCGATCAGGACCAGTGAGATTGTGGCCGTGCTCCCCAACTGTTGGAAATTGCCCAAATCATGCTCTCCTGCCCAGAGCAACAAACCATTGATCCCAATTACAAGACCGGGAATCAGGGGCCACCAACGTTCGCCGGGGTCTTGCTCTTTTCGTGTCTCCAGGATGAGAATCAGGAAAAAGGATCCGCAGAGCAAAAATAGCAGCGTGCTTACAGTCTCAGCGCCCAGGGCAAACCAGGCGGCGACCGAACCAAGCATTAATCCGGGGATTAGCAGCCCGAGATTGCCGCCCCGGGTGGCAAAATACACGCTAATCAGGACAATTGCTGGAATCCCTAAGAACAGGGGCAAGAACAGATCTTCAAAACCGCTTTCCGCCAGGGTGGTCACCAGGGCCAACAGTCCCAGTCCGCCGGCGGGAAAAATCGGCCAGTACTTCTCACCCCAGTCTTTACCGCGATGCAGGGTATGAATCAGGAGCACCCCGACAAAGGCCAGGGAAAAACCGCCCAGAAAAACTCCGCCGGGAACGTTACCTGGGATAAAGGTGATAGCAGCAAGCATCAGCGCAATCAGCGCGGGAATCAAGAAACCCAGCTGGCGCCGGAAACCGTAGAGAACACCAAACACAACTGCCACAGTCAGCGGCAACCAGCGGCCGTCCAAATTGGTGACCCAGTCAAAGCGGACCAGATTCACTACTCCGACCAAGGTCAGAATCATGCCGGGAATAAGTGGCCATGATTCATTTTGCTGGCGGGTATGGAGCGCCCAGGTGAGGATAAAGGCAACGCCCAGCAGGAGCGGGAGCAGCGAGTAGGAAAGATCAAACAGGCTGCGTAAGCCTACCATGCCAATAATCAGGCTGGCCAGCAACAGGCCGGAGGAGCGATTGACCTGCCAGTAATAGGCAAGACCTAGCGCTGCCAGCACCAACAGCATTACCGCTCTGCCTAGGTTGGCGAATTGTGCCGCCAAAAGGACGACGCCGATAGTAACTAAAATAATACCCAGTTTCCGTGCTTCCATACGAAACACCTCCTTGGCAACATTTTACCATACCCCGGTATAGATAATAGATTGTCACACAAATTTCAGGGAATAGTCTTTTTTTTTCGCGAATAGAATACAGGTGAAGGAGGCTGACCCGATGAGCGTGTACGACAAGGCCAGGGAGCTGGTGATAGAACTGCGTAAGGAGTCAACCTATACCGAGTTTGTCGAATGGCAGGAAAAGGTGCTGGCTGATCCAGACTTGAAGGCAATGCTTACCGATCTCCGTTCCAAGGAATTTGAGCTGCAAAAGCAAGAACTGTTGGGCCAGGAGGTGCCCGCTGAACAAAGAGCCAAACTCCATAGACTTTACGACGTTGTCCGGCTCAATCCGGCGCTGCGTCGCTACCTGGAGTTGGAGTACCGGTTTATCCAAATGATGATGGATATCCAGAAGACAATTAATGAAGCGATGCCAATAAAGCTTCCAGAAAAATAGAATTACGGAGGGGAGTTATTTGAAACTGTCGACCTTTTCAATTACGGCCCGTTGCCCGCAAACCGGGCGGGTCGGCGTCGCTGTGGCCACCGCCAGCATGGCGGTAGGGGCGTTGTGCCCAGTGGTTGTGCCGGAAATCGGAGCAGCGGCGACCCAGGCCTGGGTCAATCCTTTATTGGCGGAGACTGCGGTCCGCTATCTTGCCGACGGCCGGGATGCGGAAACAGCCTTGGAACTGGCCCTGAAGAAGGACAGCGATTGTCAGTATCGCCAGTTGGCAGTGGTGCCGGTTTCCGGGGCACCGGCAGCCTGGACGGGCGGAAAATGCGACCCCTTTGCCGGCCAGCATCTCGGTGAGGAGTGGGTGGTATTGGGCAATATGCTGAAAGGGATCCAGGTCCTGGATGCGGTCCATGCTTGTTTTGCCGCCGGCGCCGATATGGAGCTGTCTCAAAGACTGCTCAGGGCGCTGGAAGCCGGGGTTCAGGCTGGTGGCGACCGGCGGGGACTGGAATCGGCGGCTCTGATTGTGGCCGATGGGCCAGAATTTCCCTATGTGGACCTGCGGGTGGATTGGCATGAGCAGCCGGTGGCTGAGTTGCGGCGCCTCTATAATCTATGGAATAAACGGGTGCTACGCCATTACTCCGCGCTTCAGTCCCGGTTCAGCGATTATCGGGCGGCAGAATGTTGACACTGTTTTAGCAGCACTATACAATTAACTGGAGCAGGCAACTGCTTCCAGAAGGTAGCACAGGGTCGGGTGATGCCGGCCCTTAGTCTTTTATGCGAGGTGTCAGTTATGACAGTAAAAATTGTCGATTATGATCACAGTTATGCCGCCGGCGTCGCCCAGATGTGGAATGAGAGCGATGCCGCCTGGCCCTGGAGCTTTACCGGCGGTATCCCCATGACAGCCGAATTTGTCCGGGATTGGATGGATGATACAGATTACATATCATTGCAGGTGGCGGTGGAGCAAGAGCAGGTGTTGGGTTTTTGCCTGGTCACTGTTTACCCCAACGAACGGGATTGTTGTTATGTTCAGCTCCTCAATGTCAGTCCGGCCAGCCACGGCAAGGGTGTGGGCCGGGATTTGCTGAAGCGGGCAGTGGAAGCTGCCGCCGCCGGCAATTATCGGCGAATCGATCTCAATACTTGGGCTTCCAACAAAAAGGCGGTACCTTTGTATAAGAAATGCGGGTTCTTTTGGCTGGAAGATACCAGTGTATACATGCAGAATTTTGTGCCGGCAATTATGAATACCGATGCCGGCCGGGATTTCTTCGCCCGCCATGACTGGTACAGCACAACGGTCCGAGACCTGGATGTGGTCGAAGACAAAGAACAGTTCCATGGCAATGCGAGCTATCGTTACAAATGGCAGGCTGACGGCGATGTACTGGAAGTGGTTATCGACCGCGATTCCCAGGCAATCACCGCCCTAGGCACCAAGGAATTCTTCGCTGCTGCCTGGGCAGAACCAAAACCAATGACCAACAGTCCGCTTCAGGTCTATTGGCGTCTGGAGAACCGAAGTGATCGTGAACTTAGCTACGCCTTGGTGGCCAGCGGTCAAAAGGGAGTTGAAGGTAGCTTTCAGCAGGGCGGCAATGTTCGCGATGAGTTGGAGTTTTCGGCGGCTTTCAAGATAGGCGAAGAAGCGGGCCCCAGCGATAAGCCGCGGCGGGTTCCAGCTTCGGTAAGCTCTTCTTTGGTGGTGAATAACCAGCCCCTGCGCCTTGTCACCGGGATTCGGCCGATGCACCCTGTCCAAATTAACACTGGTCCTGAGCACCCGGCGGTTGCCAGTGGTAGCGAGACGGTGGTTGTGGTCAACTTGAAAGAAATGGCGGGTAAAGCTGTCCAGGGCAGAGCCCAATTTGCTGGCAGCGGAGTTGAGGCCAATCCCAAGGAGATTGATTTTTCCCTGTCGGCCCAGGAAACTACTGGAGTGCAGCTGACTATTCGCGGTAGAGAGTCCGGGGTCGGACGCCTGGTGATCAGCATCCAAACCGATGCCGGGCAGGAGCTGAGCGAGGTCGTGCCTGTAGCGGTACTGGGTAATGCCCCTGTTTGTTACCGCCAAGGTAAAAAGTTAGTGAGCCAGAATTCCCGCTTACGGGTTGAACTTGATTTGAAAGGCGGCAGAGCAGAGCTCTATGACCGGGCCACGGGTAAACTCGCCCTCGCTGTTTCGGCGCCGGCAGTGGGGCCAAACTATTGGCCTTCGGAGTTTCTCGGCAGTGAAGGGGAGCCGATTCTAACTACTGAAACTCTAGGCGTGCGTTTCCGCTCCGTCCACCAGCCAGAACTGGAGGTGGAGCGTCGGGTTTGGCTGCGGGAGGACAGATTGCTGGTTCAAAACCGGCTTTTGAACCGCGGCGCCCGGGAACTAAAGGTGAGCTTGGCCCAGAATGGCCATCTGGACTGGCTGGGTGGCGAAGAGCATCTCTATTTGCCCCAGGGGGATGAAGTTGTCCATCAGCGAATGGTCGCTGGGGGGTTTCCTGCTTTCGACAATGAGTTCCCGGATGAGACTGAGTCCATGGCCCAGCATTGGCTGGCTGTTACAATGCCCGGCAGCGGCCAGGTGGGTGGTTTTGCCTGGACCGGGGCCGCAAAGCATAAACTCTATTGGGGCCAGGCCGAACCCTATTACAATTTGACTATTCCTGCGGGCGAAAGTGTCTCGACGCCGGAGCTCTATGCAATCTGGGCCAGCGGCGACTGGCGGGCGGTGCAGCGCCATTGGCAGCAGTTAGCCCGCCGTCAGGCAAAGCAATTGCCCCTGCGCCCGGTAGTTACTATCGATGCGCAAGCGGAAACTGGTGATGGCCAGGAGCTGGCTGTTTCGGTGTATAACCGACGCAACCGGTCGCTCTCCGGCTCCCTGCATCTCCGATCCCAGGCTTGTAGCGTTGAGCCTTCGCTGCTGAACGTGAAAGATGCCTGCCGCAAGCATCCCGGCCGCTATCAGTGTACTGTCCGGGGCCGCACCGGCCTGGCCTCGGTGGAGGCCGTCCTGGAGACCCCCTTGCTCACCTATCGCCGCACGTTGCCGCTGCTAATTGCTGCCGACGCTCCGGTCCAGATAGAGAGGGGCGAGACCTGGACACTAAATAACGGCGCGCTTGCGCTGACAGTGTCACCCGAATTTGGCCTCATCACAAACCTGCTGGGCGCAGGAAGCGGACAGCTGGATAGCAATTGGCCGGAGCCGGCTGCCATTGGCCCGTTGAACCCGTGGTACGGCGGCATTCATCCAGTGCTCTATCCCCTGGGATTCCGGTTCCCGGGCAAGTTGCACAAGGCCGACCAGGTACAAATGGTGAAAATCGGCAGGTGGCAGGGGATGGAACTCCGCTGGTCCCGGTTTAGCTACGAGCAGTTGGCGGGGCTGGAACTGCGTGTACAGTATCTGCTTTTGCCCGGGGTAAACGTGCTGGCGGTGGTCCGGGAGCTCCTGAACCCCGCGGGCGTCGCCCTAACCTGCAATTGGGGCCTGGCAATGACTCCGGGTAACGCGCCCCAGGCCGTAGGTTACCCCGGCTTTGACGGCAGCAATGAGCGCTTGCGTTTAGGTAATACATTCACCAGCGTCAACAGCGAGGGGTATCTGGATGTTTATGGCTCCACCCAGCTGCGGGTGGTGACTAGGGAGCGCGTTACCGCCGTCAATTATCAGAACGGCCTGATTCTGCAAATCATGGCTCCGACCCCTGTCGCGCTCCAGGGCAACGGCGTACGGCGGGTGGATTATCTGGTCTTTGGCGACCCGGGCCAAGTCACCGAACTGACAACATCTCTGGACGGAAGTGAATAATGCGGGGCTGGTCCTTTGACTTTCTGTATCTCCGGGCGGGACAGGAGCCGATTCCCGGGGGCGCCGTGGTGGTTGAGGCCGGGGATGTGGTCTGGGCCGGCCCGGCTTCGGGGGCGCCGGTTCGCTGCACACACATGGGCGGAGTGGCGCTGCCGGGGTTTGTGGACGCCCATGTCCATCTGACAGCAACTGGCCTTGAGCTCACGGCCCTCAATGCTGGTGAATTTGACAATATCCCTGATTTGCTGGCCGCAATCGGGCGTCAGGTTCCCGACGTCAGCGGCGTTGTCCGGGTATGGGGTTTTGACCACGACCAGTATCGGGAGGGTCGTTACCCCACCCTGGCAGAA
Organism: Bacillota bacterium; assembly: GCA_009711825.1. Taxonomy (NCBI): domain Bacteria; kingdom Bacillati; phylum Bacillota; species Bacillota bacterium. The sequence goes on from VEMY01000013.1 coordinate 29,879, forward strand.
CTGGATGCGGCTTGTCCCGACCATTTATTATGGATAAACCATATCGAAAGCCATGGCACTTTGGTGAACAGCAAGAGCTTGAACACCCTGGGTGTGGTCAGCAATCATGCCTTGTTGGTGGGGGTGGAAAACGGCATCGCCCGCCAATTCTTTATGGGCCGCATCACTCAGGAGCAGCGCCGCGCAGGGATCTGGGCGGCGGTGGAACTGGCCTTGGCCCGGGGGGTGACCAGTATTCACGCAATGGAAGGCGGGCGGCTGTTTCACAACCTGGACATTCTTGCGGTGCAGCAGCTTTTGCCGGAATTGCCAATCGACATTGTCCTCTACCCCCAGGTTACCGAGGTTGATTACGCTTTGTCTCTGGGCTTGAAGCAAATTGGCGGTTGTCTGCCCCTGGACGGGTCCAGCGGCGTCTACACTGCCGCCCTCACAAGCACCTACCACCAAAGCGATGAGCAGGGCCACCTCTATTTTTCCCGGGAGGAGCTGTTGGGCTTTGCCCGGGCTGCCCAGAAGGCCGGATTGCAGATGGCAATGCATGCCTGTGGCGATGCCGCCATCGATCTGGCCCTGGATGTGATTGAAATTGCCGCACGGGAGTATCCGGCGCCCCTGAGGCACCGGATTGAGCATTTCGAAATACCCCGCCGTGACCAGGCGCGGCGCTGCCGGGATTTAAATGTAATCTTATCCATGCAGCCGGCTTTTGACTGGTTCTGGGGCGGTCCGGACGGGGACTATGCCCGGACATTGGGGCCGGAGCGTTGGCAGGATGTCAATCCCCTGGGTTGGGCCGTTGCGGAGGGCCTGCCTGTGGCCGGCGGTTCCGACAGCGGCGTTACTCCCCTGAATCCGCTCTTGGGGATTCAGGCGGCCGTCAGCCACCATAACCCTGTTCAGCGGGTGGATGTGGCCCGGGCCCTGGCGATGTTTACCGAGGATGCTGCTCTGGCGGGCGGCGCCAAGGCTGGCCGGCTTGTGCCGGGCCAACGGGCAAATATTACCGTGCTGAGCGCCGACCCCCATACTGAGCCCGTTAATTCCATCCGCTACATTCCCGTGCTCGCCACCTTCGTCGGAGGAGAACTCCGCTACTGTCATTAATAAAAAAAAACCGCCTCTGGGCGGTTTTCCTCAGTCGCACAAGGCCATGAGAAAGACAGGGTCTTTGCGATTACGATTTATTGTGTTTTCGGCTTGTTCCAGGATTGCCAATTGTTCTTCGCTGAGCTGGGCAAGGTTCAGTTTGTCTAATTTGCTTTTTGACACTGCGATCACCTCCACCATAATTTTATCCATATTTGTGGTCAATAATCGCAAAAAACAGCTTGGACCTGCGTAAATATTAGCTAAGGAAGGCAAGCTATAGAGAGATGAAGAGGAGGGTGTACATGGATTATATTCATCAAAAACTACCCAACGGCGTGTCATTGCACATGTTGCCAATGGACAATTATAAGACCACTTTTGCCGGGGTGTTTTTCTATTGGCCGTTGGGCGAGGACGTGGCCGAGACTGCCCTCATCCCCCATGTGCTCCAGCGGGGCACAGCCACCTACCCCACCGCCCGGGAACTGCGCAGCCGCCTGGCGGAACTTTACGGCAGCCAGTTCGGCGTCAATGTTCTGAAGCGGGGCGAGAACCTGGTGGTACAAATTAAGCTGCAATTGGTCAACGACCGTTACCTGCCGGAGACTTCTAATCTGCTGGAGGAGTGCAGCGATATCCTCCGGGAAGTGGTGCTGCACCCCTATCAGGAGCATCATCATTTCGCTCCCCGTTATGTCTCCGGGGAAAAGAAGAACATCCAGTCCCGAATCCGGTCGCTATTGAACGACAAGGGGCGCTTTGCCTTCCACCGCTGCCTGCAGCACCTCTGTCCCGACCGGGGCTACAGCAAAAGCAAGTACGGCACCTTGGACCAGGTGGAGGCCATAACCCCCGATACGCTCTGGGATCACTATCAGAAACTGATCAATCAGGCGCCGGTGGACATTTATATCTGCGGCCGCTACGACCATAATCGCGTGGTGGATACGATCTCCGAGCGCTTTAACTGGCAGCGGGAGCGCCAGGATGAGCCCTGGCGCAGCAAGCGGATTGAAGCCGGTGACCATCAGATAGTGCACGAGCGAATGGATATCAGCCAGGGCAAGCTGGTCCTAGCCCAGACCTCTGATGTAACCCAGGACTCTGACCTCTACCCCGCCCTGATCATGTATAACGGCATTTTGGGTGCCTATCCCCATTCCAAATTGTTCCAAAATGTCCGGGAGAGAAAGGGGCTGGCCTATTACATTGGTTCCAGTCTGGACAGCAGCATGGGACTGCAGTTCATCTCCGCTGGTATTGAAGCCCAGACCTTTAATGACGCCACATCGCTGATCCAGGAGCAGTTGGAGGCGATGGTCCAGGGCAAAATCAGCAAGGACGAGTTGGAATGGACCCGCTCCAGCCTCAAGACCGGTCTTTTGCAGATGTATGACGATCTCGGCGAGCAGGTTGCTTTGGCTGTGGATGGCCGCATCAGCGGTCGGCGCTGGACAATCGGCAAGCTGCTTGAGGCAATTTCCGGTTTGGGCATTAAAGATGTCACCGAAGTGGCCCGGCGCATGCATTTGCAGACCACATATTTTCTGTCCAACGGGGAGGTGGAATGATGGAATATACCTGCAAGAATTACCCGAAACTGGCGGAAAAGATTATCAGCGCTACCATGCCCAGTGGTTTACAATGCCTGTTCATACCCAAACCGGGGTTCAAGCGTAAGTTTGCTGTGTTGGCTACGCCCTATGGTTCGATAAACAGGGAAGTTCTCATTGACGGCCAGCCTTTCAAAACGCCGGCGGGCATTGCCCACTTTTTGGAGCATAAACTCTTTGAGGATCCCAATCACAGCATTGAAAATCGATTTGCGGCCCTGGGCGCCAGTGTCAACGCATACACCACCCACACCCAGACAGCGTACCTGTTTTCCACTGCCGAGAACTTCCAGGAGTGCCTAAACATCCTTTTGGATTTTGTCCAGAAGCCGGCCTTCACCGAGCAGGGCGTGATTGATGAACGGAGCATTATTGCCCAGGAAATCAAGATGTACAACGATCAGCCCAATTGGGCGGTGTACCTGGGGGCCCTGCAAAGCATGTATGGCGAGCATCCGGTGGCCGAGGATATCGCGGGCCAGGTGGAGGATTTGGAGCATATCGATTACGACCTGTTAAAAAAATGTCATCAGCTGTTCTATCATCCCGAGAGAATGGTGCTGGTGGTCTCGGGGGATCTGGATTTTAAGGAACTGTTTGCGATGATTGAGCAGAACCAGAAGACGAAGAAGTTTCCACCTCTGCCCAATCTAGAGCATAACATTCCCCGGGCCCAGATGACCGAATGTGCCGGTCCCAACAAATTTATGGAGGTGGCCCGTCCCCTGTTCAGTCTGGGAATCCGGGACAGGGAAGTGGATTCCAGCCAGGAGGCAATCAGGCGGGAACAAGTGGCAAGCCTGCTGCTGGAGGTCTTTATCGGAAAGAACTCCCCATTCTATAACCGCCTTTATGACGAGGGACTGATTGACGCCTCCTTTGGTGTCGAATACACCAGCACTCCCTGGTACAGTCACTTTATCTTCGGCGGTGAGTCAGACAATCCCCGGCAACTGGCCGATGAACTGCTGGCGGAGCTCAAGCGTTTGCAGGAGTGCGGGATCAACAGCCAGCTCTTTGAACAGAATTTAAAAAAACTAACCGGCCTCTCAATCATGGACCTCAACGGCCTGGAGTCAATTGTGATGGCCACTTCCAGCGATTGGTTGATGGACAGCAGTTATTTTGAACGCTTTGAACACCTGCGCAACATTAAGAAAGAGGATGTGGAGGCGCTACTGCACAGCCTGGATTTAGATAAATCCTGCCTCTCGGTGGTTAACCCCCTAAACAGCTAGCAAGCCCTGCGGGGCTTGTTGCGTTTCCTGGCGGGAGTGGTACACTGAAAATGGGAGGTGGAAATTTTGCGTCATATCTACGGTCCAGTTCATTCCCGGCGCCTGGGCAAGTCCCTGGGCGTGAATATCACCCCCGGCCGCGTTTGCAATTTGGACTGCATCTATTGCGAGGAGGCGCGCCCAACCGTGCTTCACACCCTGGAACGCAAAGAATACGCGCCTGCCCATCAGGTGATTGCCGAGATAAGAGAAGCGACTACGCCTGATCTGGACTACATCACCTTTTCCGGCTCCGGGGAACCGACACTACACTTGCGCCTGGGCGAAATCCTCCAGGCGCTGCAAGACATCCCCGTGCCCAAGGCGGTAATCACCAACTCGGGCCTTTTGCATCTGGCCACGGTGCGGGAGGAGTTGCAGGCCGCCGACCTGGTTGTGCCCTCTCTGGATGCTGTCAGCGAAGCGGTCTTCCAAAAGCTCAACCGGCCCTGCCCCCAGCTCAGCGCCAAAACAGTAATTGCCGGGTTACGGGAGTTTAGCGCTAATTATTCCGGCCAAATCTGGCTGGAGGTGCTGCTGGTCAAGGGTGTCAACGATAGTCCCGATGAGGTAAAGGAGATTGCCGGGGTGGCCAACACCCTTAAAATTGACAAAGTACAGTTAAACACCATCAGTCGGGCTACCACTGTTGCCGGTTGCCAGCCGGTATTGGCGGAAGCCCTCGCCAAATACGCTAACTTGTTTGCAGCGCCAACAGAAATATATACCTGAGTAGAACCAAATTCTTGGACCCGACGTCTTAAGGGTAGAAACAAAAAGGAGTGTGCCAAAATGAAAAAGGTGGCCCTGGTTTTGGCGGTAGCGTTGCTGTTGACGGGCTGCGCTGCGAGCGTAATCTTTGCCGATAATGACCAGGAATATAACTCCAGGGAAGTGCCTGTGCCCGGCGAGCTTACACCTGCACAGTTTGACCAGTTGCGGGAGCAGGACGTTTATGTCATGAGCGCGGGACCGGTGGACGGCAAGTTGCATGTAAATGTGCTGCGGCCCAATCAACAGGTGGTGCAGAAAGTTCAGGCAATCGTCGGCGAGGATGTCGTTATCACCGAGGCAGAAGAGTGGTTTGTTATCCGCGGTGAAATTACGAAGATAGTAAGCGATGACAACGACCGCGTAATTATTTTTGTCGAAAATGACGAGGAAAGTCCCGATGACAAAGCTTATATTCTCAAAAATGATTACACGATAATTGAGAAGCCCAGCATTCGCCACGGCCAGGAGGTAGCGAGGATATTAAGTGCCGATGAACTGGCGACAGGCCAGACTGTGGAAGTGCAGGGTGTCGGTGCCTTCTTACTATCCTATCCACCCAAGGGAAGCGTCGGGACAATAAGGTATTGTTGAGTAATTAAAACGCTTGGAAAGCTAAAGGGAGAGAGTCCGATGCGAATATGGTTGGCCCTGATTCTAGGCACAACACTGATACTTGCAGCTTGCGGACAAAATGCGCCTGCCCGGAACAATAAAAATATCAACCCCCCTGAACTTACCCAGCAACAACTTAACGAACTACGGGAGCAGGGAGTCCACGTGATGACAGCTTGGCCTGAAGGGGATACCTTGTATCTAAATGTCCTTGAACCCAGCCAACGGGCAGTAGCAAAGATTTATGAACTGACTGGTGAAAATGTTGTAATCATCAAGGAGGAGGCCCGGTTCTTTATCCGCGGGGAAATTACGGAAATAAACGACAGCGAAGACCGCCGCACTCTGCTCATCGAAAACGGAGATGTGGATAGCGAATATGATAAGGCCTACATCTCTGTCAACGAGTATACCAAAATCCTTGTGCCTAGAGAGCGTCATAGTCAGGAAGTTGCCGAGGCCCTGTGCCAGCAAGCACTGGAAACCGGGCAGCTTGTCGAAATTGCGATTGTCGGTCCGGTCGCTGAATCCTATCCGCCCCAGGCCGGCGCCGGGATAGTCAAAATTATTGACTAGCAGGTCCAGCCTGCTTTTTTTTTTGCAATAAGTCCATGTCGATTTTTTAGGATATAATCGCTGCTTTCTCGGATATAAATGCGCCAAACCTTGCAGTACAATGACAGTAAAATGAGAGGAGGATGATTTTGTGAAGAAACTACTGACTGTTTTATTTGCACTACTTATCGTTACCGTTGCTGCTTGTTCTTCCGATAATGGAGGGGAGAGCAATAAGCTGGTTCTTTACACCTCTACTGCTGATGACAACCTTGCTGTTATGATTCCTGCCTTCGAAGAGGAATATGGTATCGAGGTTGAAGTTGTAACTGCCGGTACAGGTGAAATCTATTCACGAATCCAGGCAGAGACTAACAACCCCTATGCAGATGTTACCTGGATCGGAGAATACTACGTGGTCAGCGATACTTCCTATTTCGAAGAGTATGTCTCCCCCGAAGACGAGTTCATGGGTGATTTTAAAAACACGTCCGGTTATGTGACTCTGACAGGGTATAATGTCCCGGTAATTCTCTATAACAAAAATTTAGTTGATTTTGAGATTACCAGTTATGAAGATTTGCTACATCCTGACCTGTTTGGAAAGATTGCCATGGGCAATGCTGCCGCTTCTTCCTCTGCCTATAACCATTTGGAAAATATGCTGCTGGCTATGGGCAATGGCGATCCGTTTGATGAGGCCGCCTGGCAGTATGTCGAGGACTTCTACCGACAGCTGGACGGAAGAATCGTTGATAGCTCCGGGACTATTCATTCTGGTGTTGTCTCCGGTGAATATGCCGTTGGTATGACTTGGGATACCCCCGCTCAAACCTATCTCTCAGAAGGAATCGAGCATATCGGCGTTGTGTATATGGATGAAGGGGTTGTTCCTAAAACCGCGGGAATTGCTGTAATCAAGGACGCCAAAAACATGGAAAACGCAAAACGGTTTGCCGATTTTATGGCCAGTGAATACGGACAATCTCTGCTTGGAACAGAAGTTACTGGCGCCAACCCGCTTCGGCCGGGTGTAGACATCGCTGACTATAAGCAGGACATCAATGAGGTCAAAACAATCCAGATTACCAGCGAATGGTCTGCGGAGCAACAGCCTGATATTATTGATCGCTACACCGATCTTTACCTTTCTATCTTTGAGTAGAAGCTGAGTTTGAAAAATTAATCTAACTTATTTCTAATCGTTAAAACGCTATAAAAAATGAGGAATCGAATGTAGAAATTCAATTCCTCATTTTAAATAGGAGGAGACTTGATGAGTGTAACCATTAAAATTAACAATGCCGTTAAGCGTTATGGCAATGACACAGTTATTCCCGACTTATCATTAACAGTTAAAGAGGGCGAATTCTTTACCTTACTGGGACCCAGTGGTTGCGGAAAAACCACGCTTCTACGGATGATTGCCGGATTCAACACAATTGAAGGCGGAGAGTTTTACTTTAACGATAAATTAATCAACAATCTTGCTCCGCGGGTTCGCAATATCGGGATGGTTTTTCAAAACTACGCTATTTTCCCTCATATGAGCACTGCCAAGAATGTCGGTTTTGGCCTCAAACAAAGAAAAGTCAAAAACCCTGAACTCTCGCAGCGCGTTGACGAAATTCTCGACGTTGTGCAGATTTCCAATCTCAAGGACAGAATGCCCGCCAATATGAGCGGCGGACAGCAACAGCGTATCGCTCTGGCCAGGGCAATTGTTATTCAGCCTGATGTGCTTTTAATGGACGAACCCCTGTCCAACCTGGATGCTAAATTACGTGTAGAAATGCGTTCTGCAATTAAGCAGATTCAAAACCAATACAAGATAACTACCATTTATGTAACCCATGATCAAGAAGAGGCCCTGGCGATGTCTGATCGTATTGCAGTTATGCAGGCGGGTGAGATTCAGCAGGTGGGTACTCCAATTGAAATTTATAATCGCCCGGCTAATTTGTTTACCGCCACCTTTATCGGTCAAACCAATCTGCTTGACGGTGTGCTGACAAGTAAGACAGGAGATTTACTGATTCGTCTGCATGATGGAACAATGGTGCGTCCAGCACAGTTGAGCAGTGATTCTTCTGAGGGTCAACAGGTGTCTGTGAGCGTACGCCCGCACGGATTTAAGTTTGCAGCTTCGGGACTTAGGGGCAAAATTGTTGAAAGTACGTTCTTGGGGAGCATTAGCAAATATACTGTTGAATTAGATAACAAGCAATTGGTCCAGGTGGTAAATGAAGCAGGCGAAAAAATTCTACCGGCTGGTGAAGAAGTACACCTGGGTTTTGAGGCCAACGACGCTAACGTCTTTGATGTCGATACAGAAGTTTCCTTGATGAAGGATGTGCGGCTAAGTGAAACGGCTTAAAGTTGATGGCTGGACTCTGGTTACTCTGGTCTGTTTTGCTTTCTTCGCTTTTTTCTTTCTGTATCCGGCCTCCCGGGTGTTTGTCAACAGCATCTATGACTTTGAGACTCAATCTTTTACCCTGGAAAAATTTAGATACTTGCTATCTACACCCTATTACACCAATACGATTATCAATAGCGCCAAGGTAACTGCATCGGTAACAATTCTGTCTGTTCTTGCCGGTACAACCCTAGCCTATATCTCCCGGACTGTAAAGATCCGTTATAAGAGCTTCATGGATATCGCGATTATCATTTCAGTACTCTCACCACCGTTTATCGGCGCTTATGCCTGGATTGTACTATTAGGCAGGGCGGGCGTTATCACAAAGTTGTTAAACTCCCTTTTCGATGTCCAATTAGGCGGAATTTACGGGTTTTATGGAATCATGCTTGTATTTTCACTGAAGATGATCCCACTTGTGTACCTCTATGTTTCCGGGGCGCTCAAAAACATGGATAATTCATTGAATGAGGCAGCGGAAAGCCTTGGGTCTGTCGGCTTGACGAAAATCAGGCAGATTGTACTTCCTCTGATTTTGCCAACGATGTTGGCCACAGGCCTGCTTGTTTTTATGCGGGTATTGGCCGACTTTGGCACACCGATGTTAATTGGAGAAGGATATCGCACCTTGCCGGTTCTGATTTATAACTCATTCCTCGGCGAAGTTGGCCGGGATGAAGCGTTTGCAGCCGCGCTCAGTGTAACCATAGTTATATTTACAACAGTGGTCTTCCTGCTTCAGCAGTATATAGCCAATCGTAAAACCATAGAAATGTCAGCTATGCGTCCAATGGAGCCTCGTAAAGTTACCGGCTGGCGGAACATTGCTTCACATGCTTATGCCTATACATGTGTTTTCTTGGCTATCCTGCCGCTGTTTGTGGTTTTTATCAACTCATTTAGAAACACACGTGGAACAATATTTGTGGAAGGATTTTCCTTGAATAGCTACCAAAGAGCGTTTAGCGCTATGGGCAATGCTATCCAGAACACTTTTGTTTTCTCGTCGATTGCAATTGTCCTGATTGTCATCATCGGCGTAGTAATTGCTTATACCGCTGTGAGGCGGAAGAGCATGTTGACAAACGTGTTGGACACTATTACAATGTTCCCCTATATTATCCCCGGTTCTGTTCTCGGGATTTCATTGCTCCTTGCCTTTAATAATCGACCGTTTCTGCTTAGTGGCACATCGCTTATCATTATTGTTGCATACGTGATACGTAGACTGCCCTATACCATTCGCAGCAGTAGTGCTATCCTCAAGCAGATCAACCTCAGTGTTGAAGAAGCTTCTTTGAGCCTGGGCGCCAATCAATTTAAGACATTCTTCGGAGTAACGTTACCGATCATGTTCCCGGGAGTCCTGGCTGGAGCATTGATGAGCTGGATTACAATCATTAGTGAGTTAAGTGCATCAATCCTGCTTTATGTTGGAGGCACAAGAACAATGACGATTGCTATCTACACTGAAGTCATCAGGGGTAATTTCGGGGTTGCCAGTGCACTGTCAACCATCCTGATTACGTTTACAATTATTATCTTGCTGCTGTTCTTCAAGCTAACGGGTAAGCGGGAGATTAACCTCTAAGCACAACCCCATTTAGTTATACTATAAGTATCAATTGAGGGGGGACAGTATGGAGAATAGTGTTTTTCCCTACCATAAGGCTATCCAAAAAACATTATTCAAGACGGCTTTAATCCCAATCGTTTTATGGGGTATAAGTTTGATGATTGTCACCCCTCTTTTACTTGCTTTTGTGATGGATTTACAGAATCAAAAAAGCAGCAATGCCATCGCCATCGCTGGCGGCCAGTTTGCACGCTGCTGAAGTGGGAATTAACCAGTTGAGCGCCGACGAGGATGTGCTTAACTTTCTCCGGACCGGCGAAAATGCTTCTACTGTCTACAGCCGGTTGTACCAACTCCGAAATCAGCAGGACTTCAACGCATATTTCCGGCTGTTTAGCAATGATGGAAAATTTGAAGCAAAACATCGTCACCCTTCTTTTCAGGGAATTGGCGATAGCTTCCTCAAATACCGGTTGGGAGTTCATGAGGGAGTGATTGATCATCTGTCCCCCCTGGATGATGGCGCCATCTACTCGTTATCAAAAACCATTCGCGAAGATGGAGAAATCCTCGGTTATCTTACTTTTAACTTTTCTGTAAATGACATTAATGACTTTTTGCAGACCAAGGGTTCAAACTATGTTCTCGTCAATCGAAATAACCGGGTTATCCTCAGCGATAATTCGTTTTTCCGCACAATGACCCGTCTCAACAACGAACCCCTCTTGGACAGTAGGATAAGCAGAATCGGCAACAGATATTTTATGCTGAATGAACGGCCGCTAGGCTTTTCCGGCCTGACGATTTACGGGGTTTCCTCTTTTGATGTGATTGGATCACTGATAGTCATTGAGCTGGTAGCTTTTATAGTCATGCTTGCTTTTATGGTTTATTTCTTGCGTAGAATCAGTAGCTCCGCGGCGAAAACAAGCTTGAAAACCTTTGATGAGTTATTTATTTCCTTAAAACATTACCGGGAAAATAACAAGCTTTTGTATCTGGAAGTTGAAAATGAAGACATGAAGCCCTTTGTTCAGCAATATAATAATCTTTTGACGGTAGTTGAAGACTTGCTGGTCAAAAATATAGAGCTGGAGAAACAGTCAAATATCGCTGAGATTAAACAATTGCAGTCTCAATTCAACCCGCATTTCATGTTCAACATCCTGGACACAATTAAATATATGATCTCGATAGATCCCGATAAGGCCTACAGTATGATTATTAAGTTGTCCAGGCTGCTCCGTTATTCTCTGGACTACAGCGATAACAGCATGGCAATTTTGGCCCAGGATCTTGTGTACATTAAAGACTATCTTAAGCTGCAACGGGTTCGCTTAGGCAAACAGTTTACCTACGAAATCATTGCGCCAGACAAAGAGCTCTACAAAGTACCCAAGTTAGTTATCCAGCCAATGGTGGAAAACAGCATCAATCATGGTTATGTACAAGGCCAAGAGTTTAAGCTACGGATAGAAATTAAGGCCGTCAATGACCAACTGATTATTATTATTGAAGACAATGGCGCCGGCATACCAAAAGGACAACTGAAACAAATTCGGAGCAATCTGAAAACGCTAAAAGAAGACTACCGTCATGTCGGGATAATGAACAGTCACAAGCGCATTCGTCTCTTGTTCGGCGAGCCCTATGGCATCAAAATTAGCAGCGAGGAAAATGTCGGCACGAAGATTGTCATGACACTGAAAGCAGTAAGGGTGTGAATCTAATGTACAAAATTCTAATAGTCGAAGATGAGCATATCCTGCGCAAAGGATTTAAGACTTCGCTGGACTTCGCGGAACTGAACTGCACAATTTGTGCAGAAGCACAAAACGGGCAGGAAGGGCTGGAGAAAATCCGCCAGTGTAAACCAGACATTGTGTTTACAGACTTGCGGATGCCGGTAATGGATGGTCTCGAAATGCTTCGGCTCTCTAAAGAGCAGGAAGGATATGAAGCAGTAATTCTCACGGGCTATGAAGAGTTCAATTACGCTAAAGAAGCAATCTCGTTGGGAGTCGTAGATTATCTCCTAAAACCAATTGACCGCCGGGAGTTAATAGAAGTCATCAAGAAGACCGTGGCAAAGATTGAAGATACATCTAATAACACAGAAGACGAAGAGATTGTTAGGCAGTTCATCGACATACCTGTCTTCAAGTCCCCGTATACCAAGGGATGCTATGAATATATTCGCGACCATTATCCGGAAAAGATTAAGATCTCCGATATTGCTGACAATCTGGAAGTATCGGTAGACTACCTGAACCGGGTATTCAAGAAAGAGACATCGATGACAATAAACAAGTTCCTCATCCGCTATCGCATCGCCCAGGCCTGCGTGCTGATGAAGCAGAACAACGACCGGGTCTATGAGGTTGCCGAGCAGGTCGGGTTCAATGAATACAAGTATTTTTATGAAGTGTTCACCAAATACGTGGGGATTTCTCCAACTCAATATAAAAAGGAAGCTATGGACAACAAGGAAGATACAAACAATTGATGAAAACAATACCTTTCTATCTTTAAAGTATGCTAAAATCGTTGTAATACTTAAAGGGGGCAGATAACATGTCCGAACATAATTTGATGTCTGGCTACTTCAAGGACGAAGAACAGCTTGCAAAGGAAAAAGAAATGAGCGAAAATCCTGATACGCCAGAGACCGCAAATGCAGGGCCTGTTTCATTACTAAAATTTTTTTCATACGTCTGGCTGGCCGTAAGCATTCTAGGTGGCATCGGTTCATTTGCTTCCGGATACATAGTTTCTGGACTTATTGTTATCGCTCAGGGGCTGCTTTTTTACGCCATTTTGATGGTTATTGCGATTATCGCAAATACCCTTTTGGATATAAAACAAGATCTGCAAAAACTGATTCCAAATCAAGAAGAGGAGTAAGCTCATCTAGATCTGTTGGCTAAACAAAATCATCAAGAAATGTAGCAAATGAAGCAAAAAATAACAAAAAAAGTAGTCAACGCTGCACTTGAAAAAGGTCGGTTTATATGCTACAATTTCTGTTGTGCCGAAGTGGCGGAATTGGCAGACGCACTTGACTCAAAATCAAGCGCCCTCTGGGTGTGGGAGTTCGAGTCTCCCCTTCGGCACCAAATATATAAGACTTCTCGGGTTTTGACATGAACCCGAGATTTTTGTTATTTAGGCTAAATATCCAAACCGTATCTAAACCCGATTGGAGGCGAGATAGAAATTGAAAATACTTAAGGTCGTTTTGGGATTAATTACTCAAGTTTCGCACACCCAAAACCCTGCTGACCTCCTGAAGTAACTAGGTAAGTCAGCATTAAATTGGCCATAAAGCTCCCTAATGTGCTCCTGATTTAGTCTAGCCCTGCTCATGACATATACAGCGAATAGGCTGACCAATAATTGAAGAGCAGCAGTGAATGTTATGTCTTGCAGCTCATCGCA
>VEMY01000014.1 GCA_009711825.1 Bacillota bacterium
GAGGGTGGCTACTGAGGGATAAGTCCCCAGCCATACCCTCCAATGGGGATACTAGCCTAATAATGGCCATGGGTAGATGCTAATTAAACTAATTGGTGGTCATTACGACCATATCTGCAGTGGAATCATTAGTAATTCTACTTGTTTTCACTAACTCCTTCTAAAATTTATATTTTTTCAGCAAAATATAATAATTTGTAAAGGCACCTGCCAGTTCGCAGGTGCCTTTAATACTGTTCAGTCTATTTTTTGCTTAACTTACGTAGACCAACCAGAGCAGCGCCAACGCCTACCGGCAACAACCACATAACGTTAGTCCCGGTTTTAGGCAGTTCCTCTTTTTCGTCATCTTCAATCACCGGATCTTCTTGCTCATCTGCAGATTCCTTGGGATCTTGTGGATCTGCAGGCTCTTCCGGATCCTCCGGCTCTTCGGGCAATGTCAGCTCAGTTCCGGCTAGGCCGGCGGTTGCTGTACGGCCGTTGAGATTCCATACAATATTACTGCCATCCCAATCATGAATCACAAAAGCATTGGTTTCATGAACGCCAAATCCGGTACGGCCAGGGCGACCCTCAACTACATTGGGGAAGCCAAATTCTGTGGGCAGCAACTCCTGATGTGTGTCGGGGGTGATAAAGTTACTAATATCATCCCTTGCCACATCGACTTCATACGGTTGCCCCGCCCGGGTACTGCGGTTCTCATAACCGAAATACGCGGAGTATGTTCCGTCCTCATGCTCTACCCAGCCTTCAAAGATTGGGCTGATGTCGATTACGGGTTTAAACTCTTTGTCTGGATTGATGCTGGCAGTAGCAGTACTGCCGGCCAGACTCCAGACAATGTTGCCAACACCGTCCCAATTCTCAATTACAAAGGCGTTGGTTTCATGGATCCCGAAACCAGTCCGTCCAGGACGCCCCTCGACAACACCGGGGAAACCAAATTCCGTGGGCAACAATTCGCTGTAGGTATCGGGAGTAAGTTTGTTTGTAATGCTGTCTTCTGCTGTGACCACATAAGGTTCGCCGCCCAGCGTACTCCGGTTTTCATAGCCAAAGTACAGATTGTATGTCCCATCATCGTTTTGAATCCAGCCTTCAAAAATCGGGCTGATGTCAATTACCGGCTCCTCACTAGCAGCAAACAGTGTCATCGGCGATAACACCAACAACACAACCAACAACAACGCACATCGTTTCGCCATGCAACTCCTCCTAAATATTGATAGGACATATTATTCCCATGTGCAGGAGAATATGCTTAATATTCCAATTTTGCTTAACAAAAACAAACCGAACTGAAAATAACAGTCCGGTTTGTATACAATAATCTGTTATTCGGTTAACAAGAGCTGCAGTTGCCGCCGGGGCAGCCGCCACACTTGTCGCCGCCCTTTATCCCCGGTGCGGCAAATGAAGATACGATTCGCTCCAGGCCGCGGCAGCCACAGTGAGCGCAGACCAGTTCTTCACCGCTCTCCCCCATCTTGCACAGCTGTTCCATTTGCCCGGCGCACTTTTTGCATTTGAATTCGTATAAAGGCATGGAATCCCTCCTCCAGTTAAATTATAATAAATGAGTTGCCGGAGTGCAATTATTGTCAAGGAGTGGTTGAAATGCTGACAAAACATTTGGTTCGTGGCGGCGTAATTGCCGCTTTATATGTAATCCTTACTGTCCCCCTGGCCTCCCTGGCCTTTGGGCCAATTCAAATCCGCCCGGCGGAAGCGCTTACGGTGTTGCCAATCTTGTTCCCTGAGGCAATTCCCGGGGTATTTATCGGTTGTTTGCTGGCCAACACAATTTCCATGTTTGGCTGGATAGACATAGTATTTGGCAGTTCAATTACTTTGCTGGCCGCAATTGTTACCCGTCTCACCAGAAAGACAGTCTTTGCGTTTCTGAGCCCGGTCATTTTTAACGCGGTGTTAATCAGTACATATGTGGCCTGGTTTATCACTGATGAATGGTTCTCTACCACATACTGGGTGGCCTACGGCCAGACCGCTGTTTCAATTGCCATCAGTCAGGCGATTGTGGTCTTCGGCCTTGGCGTACCGCTGATTGCCTGGCTGCGCAAAGTTTACTTACATGAATATTAACTTCTGCATATTTGACTTAATCATCATTCTAGGGCTGCCCGCGGGCAGCCCTAGTCTTTGTACTAATCGTCTTCACTGTTCTCAGTATTTGTCTCGTCTTCGCTTTCAGATTCATCTTCATTTCCGGACTCTTCCTGGTCCTGGGGATCCTCTTCCTGGTCACCAGCGCCAGGGTCGTCATTGTCGTCACTATCCTGCTCTCCACCCGAATCGTCACCTGTGCCCTCGTCAACTTCATCCTGTTCATCAGACGGGTCGACTCCCTGTCCCTCATCGGCCTTGGGTGGCGGGTCATGCTCGCTCTCATCGTCAGGTTCTTCGTCAGGAAGGGGCGGATACAAGGTATCGGTGGGCCTTGGGTCGACACTTATGCCCCAGATATCTTTGATTAGCTCCACCCTGGCTTGTTGGTCGATTAGATAGTACCAACTGGAGAAGCTGACATTTTCGCTCATTCTGCCCATACCCAGTGAGCCCGGCATAATGTGGGTGTTAATGTTATCCGGGCGTATATTGTGGGTGGCAAACAAGGCCAGGGAAGCCATTTGTTCAACTGTGAGGTTGGTCTCCACATTGTTGCGCATGTTCATATAGACTTCCGGCGCCTTTAGCAGCTTGTTGGCCCGACTAAACTGCTCGAAAGCTGCTACCATAATCTGCTGCTGATTTTTATTACGCTGAATATCGCCAAGGGCAAAGTCACGGTTACGAACATACCAAAGGAATTGACGCCCGCTGAGTCGTTGATATCCTGCTTCCACAACCAAATTTCCATGGCCGGTATAGACATTGGTCTCGACATCGTACCAAACTCCACCGAGGATGTCGATAATCTCGCTGACGCCATCCATGTCCAGGGAAACCCAATAATGGATTGGAACGTTAAGCGCCATGCTCACCGTCTGGCGCACCGAGTTGAGACCGCTTTCATGCCGCTCCTGGGGATCTGTGAGGCCGGTAATCGCTGTGCTCCAACCGTAATAGTAGGAAGCATTGATCTTATCCCGGCCGCCACCCCGGTCATAGATGGGCACCAAAGTGTCCCGGGGAATGTTAATTACATCCACCTGGCCAGTTTCCAGGTTGACAGCCGCTACCATCAGCGTATCAGGGCGGTATGAGTCATGGGTTTCGTCCCGGGCTTCGTTGCGATCAAAGCCAAATAAAGCTATGTTGATAATATTTTCATCAAAGGCCTCGTTAATATCGAGAATTCCGTCATCATCATTGTCGGGCCATTCCACATCACCGGGTATTAGCCGACCTTTGGTATCGTTTAGACGCTGCCAGTACCAAGCGCCTGTTAGAGGCACGGTGATGAGCAAGAAGATGCTGGTCAAGAGAAGGACACGTTTTTTTTTGCTCTGGGAATTAAACCAACGGCGGGCTTGTCCCAATTTATTGTGTATGTTTTGTAGTAATTTTTGCAAGCTCTACACCCCCGTGTGCTTTATTATACGGTGACAAGCAAGGTTTGTAAATTACAGATATTGCTTTCAAAAAACAGCCCGCCGGTGGCGGGCTGAATTGTGTAATCGTCAGTCTAGTTGTCTGCTTCGTTATCGTCCTCTTCGCCGTTCTCATCTTCGTTATCGCTGTCGCAAGTGCATTCTTCTAAATTATTACCACACTTTTTGCACTGTTCCTCGTCCTCACAATCGCCTTCGCAACCAGGCTCACCGCAGTCACAATCTTCTTGGTCTTGACAGTCGCCGGTGCATTCAGGGTCACCACAGAATTCACACTCGTTGTCTTCATCTTTTCCGTTGTCCCCGTTATCATCGCCACCGGTACCATTGCCATTTCCATTCCCATTGCCATTTCCAGGCGGAACCTCCGGCAGTGTGGCGTCATCCTCTTCTTCTTCGCCATCATCATCGGGAAGCGGTGGCAGCAAGACGTCGGTGGCGCCAGGTGTGACGGAAATGCCCCAGATATCGTATATCATTTGGGCCCTGGCCTGCTGATCTATGATGTAATAAGTGTTGGCGCGGGTATAACGCTCATTGGGACGACCATAGGCCATGCGCCCGGGCAAGATGTGGCTCTCGATGTTCTCGGGCTTAATATTGCGAGTGGCAAAGAGAGCGAGGGAGGCCATCTGTTCCACCGTGAGATTGGTCTCCACGTTGTTGCGCATGCTCAGATATACTTCCGGAGCTTTTACCAGTTTGTTTGCCCTGGCGAATTGTTCGAATGTTGCCTTCAACAGATTCTGCTGGTTTTGCACGCGGCGCAAATCGCCATCGTAGAAATCCCGGGTTCGGGCATACCAGAGAAACTGACGGCCATTGAGCTTTTGGTAGCCCTTTTCGATGACACGGTTACCATGACCGGTGTAGACATCGTGCTCCACGTCATACCAGACCCCGCCCATGATGTTTACAATCTCAACCACACCGTCCATATCCAAGGAAACCCAATAGTGGATTGGCACATTCAATGCCATACTCACGGTCTGACGTACTGAGTTGAGGCCACTCTTATGTTGCTCATCGGGGTCAGTAATGCCAGTAATTGCTTTGTCCCAGCCATAGTAGTAGGAGTGGTTGATCTTGTCTTTACCGCCCCCGCGGTTGTAAATAGGAACCAAAGTGTCCCTGGGAATACTGACCAGGTCCACCTCCCCGGTCTCCAGGTTGATGGATGCGACCATTATTGTGTCTGGCCGGTAGGCAATGTAGATTTCGTCCCGCGCTTCTGTGCGGTCAAAGCCAAAAAGGGCGATGTTGATTATGTTCTCGTCAAAAGCTTCCCAGATATCTAGGATTTCATCATTGTCACCTTCGGGCCATTCCACTTGGAGGCGCCCTTTGGTATCGCCCAGACGGCTCCAGTACCAACTGCTGGCTGCGCCTGCCACCGATCCGGTAAGCAGGAGCACGATTACAGTAACGGTCAGGACCCGCTTGGCCTTGGGCAGCGATCTATACTTTTTTTTGATTTTGCGAAAGAATGCTTTCACACCTACACCCCGTTTATTCAAAATTTCACAAGATTAATTATACCTTATTTGCGGTGAAAATTACCGCATTAGAGAAATTTATTATAGTGTCTCGGTCAATCGACGCTGAACCTAGCGATTCCAAGCACAGAGTGGTCGCCGTCTGCCAGTCCGGTGACCCGCAGGCGGTATTCACCAGGAGCAAGCTCGGCTTCACCGCTGAATTCCAGCGTCCCGCCCGGAGGAATAATGGTGGTATTCTGGCCGAAATCGTGGAATGTGCATTCAACACCGTCCCAGGTATCATAGTCGACCATCTTCTCTAGGGCCAACGCCTGGCTGCCGCTGAGGACGGCAGGGGTTTCTTTGTGGTTCTCCAGGCTGAACCTCATTACCTCGCCCAGCTCCACCGCCACCAAGAAGTCCGGCTCTGTAACCTTGATTCGGGGTGATTCCAAGCTAAACCGGGTGCCGTCTTCACCAAAGTATCCCTGGATAACCAGGCGGTAGGTGCCAGGGCTGAGGAACTCCGGCGGTATTTCGTAGACAATCTCGTCGGCGGCGGTGGGTTTCATGGCATGGGAGGGGGCGGGGTGGTAATACTCTGACCAACTGTTGTTCTGCCGACGGTAGATTGCCACCCCTTCCCAATTGGTTGGCAGGAAAAGATTGAGCTTCTCGGTATTTTCGATGACCAAAGTTACTCCCTCGTCTATAGCGTAAACTGTAGCCTGAACAGCGGCTGCCAACAGCGGTTCATCGGTGTTCTTACCACAAGATGTTGCCGCATGGATCAACACAGCGAAAACACAAATGATGGCGACAGTGATTAGAAACGACCGAAATCTGGCCATTGGCCTCCACCTCCCAGGTTATTGCACACCTATATAGTTAGACGTAGAAACACATGATTTTGTTTCAAAAACTGGTAAACTATTTTTTCGTGTACTCCAAAGCGGTTCCGGCCAGCAGGGCGGTTCCCATCCAGAGCACATCTTCATCCAGGTCAAACTTGGGGTGATGATGGGGATAGACAATACCCTTGTCGGGATTGCCGGCGCCCAGGAAGAAAAACGTGCCCGGCACCTGCTGCAGGAAAAAGGACATGTCTTCGCCGCCCATGGTGGGCGTGGTCAGTTCCACTACGTTTTCGCTGCCGACAAGCACTTCCGCGGTTTCGGCAAAGAGCTGGGTGAATTGCTTGTCATTTACCACCGGCGGGTAGCCATCGCCGTAGCTGAAGTTATATTCGGCGCCCCAGGCCTTACAGATATTTGCCAGCACTTGCTCCATGCGGTTGCGTAGCTTATCGCCGGCCGGCTGATGGAAGTAACGAATTGTGCCTAGCATATCCACCTGCGGTGGAATTATGTTGTGGGTGGAGCCACCCTGGATCTTGCCCACGGTGAGCACCGCCGGATGCAGGGGTGAAATCTCCCGGCTGACGATGCGCTGCCAGGCGCTGACCACTTCAGCGGCAATTACGATTGGGTCCACCGTCTCATGGGGCATGGCGCCATGACCGCCCTTGCCAATGACATTGGCCTCAAAACTGTAGGTGGCAGCCATCATCGGGCCGTAACAGACGCCCACCTGTCCGGCTGTCAGCTCCTTGGCAATCAGGCCGAGATGGCCTCCGACAATCGCCTGAACCTTGTGGCGGCTGAGGACACCATCATCTATCATTGCCTTAGCGCCGCCCAGGCCTTCTTCGGCCGGCTGAAATATTATAACAAAAGTCCCTGACAAATCTTGTCGCATTTCGGCGAGCAGTTTCGCTGCGCCCAGCGCCATGGCCACATGACCATCATGGCCGCAGGCATGCATCTTGCCAGGATATTTGGAAACATATTCGTGTTCGTTGGCTTCGGTAACGGGCAGGGCGTCCATGTCGGCGCGGATGCCGATGACCGGGCCGGGCTTGGCGCCACGAACGATGCCGACCACACCACTTTTCCCGACCCCTGTTTCTACTTCGATGTCCCACTGCCGCAGTTTTTGCGCTATGTACTCCGCGGTTTCCTCTACTTCGTAGCCGATTCCCGGATGCTGATGGCACCAACGCCGCCATTCCACCAGCTGGGGTTGCAAATTGCGGGCAGCTTCCTTCAGATTTTGCAAATTAACGCCTCCCTGTCAGAATATTATAGCCAATATAATCCAAAAAAACAGGCGAAGTCAATGCTTCGCCCTGTTCTCTGTGGTTTTAGCCCCACTTGCCTTTGCCCATGTGGTTCTCAATTTCGGCCTTGGCAGATTGACGGGCAAAAGCGGCAAATTCTTTAACTTCGGTGTATAGCTTGACACAACCGGGATCGAGATTATCTTCGATGCCCTGTTCGGACATCTCCTCGATACCCTCCAACAGGCCGATCAAATCCATGAGCAAACCATTGCTGAAGCGGCTGCGCTCCACCAGTTTCGCTTTGTCAGCTTCCAGTTGGTTGAATTTCTCCTGGGGGGCGCCACACTTGGGGCATTTTTCCGGGGCGCCTTCGCCTTCATGCAGGTAATTGCATACAGAACATTTCCACATAATAATCTCTCCTCCCAGTTATTTATTGTAGGTTTAGTAGTTTTCCGCCATCAATTCATACCAGCTTTGCGGATGGAAGCAAGCGGGGCAAAGCTCCGGCGCTTCTTTGCCGGTATGTACATAACCGCAGTTCCGGCACTTCCACTGGGTCTCTTCGCTACGCTTGAAGACAACTCCATCCTTGATGTTTTGCAAAAGCTTGAGATAGCGGGCCTCATGATGCTCTTCAACTTCGGCCACTTCGTGGAAGAAGTCGGCGATTTCTTCGAAGCCCTCCTGGCGGGCCACTTCCTCAAACTCTTTATACATTGTTGTCCATTCGTAATTCTCACCATCAGCGGCGTCCTTGAGGTTTTCCATGGTGTTGCCGATGCCACCAAGATACTTGAAAATTTGCTTGGCATGGGCGCGCTCATTGTCGGCAGTTTCCATAAACAGGCCGTGGATTTGCTCATAGCCCTCTTTTTTGGCGACTTGGGCATAGAAAGTATACTTGTTCCTTGCCTGGGACTCGCCGGCGAATGCCGCCATCAGGTTCTTTTCCGTTTGAGTTCCTTTCAGGGACTTGCTCAACTCAACCACACTCCTTAAATTTTTTCGTTATAGTAACAGTAATAGTTACTGATAACTACATGTTACCACAGGTTGTCGCGCTTGCCAACCCTCAACTTAAACATTTTCACCTTAAATAGTTATGACCTTACCGGCCGTTTGTATTCCTTCAACAATCTCGTACATATTGGTGACCCGGCCGATATGGAGCTCACTCTGAAGCTTAAAAAAGTCCAGGCAGGTGCCACAGCACGCCAGGTCCACACCCCTGTCCGCTAGGGGCTGCAAATGGGAGCTAAGGGCGTCGGGACCGGCACAGAGCCGAACGCCGGCGTTTAAAAAGTAAATCACGGCTGGCGGAGGGCCTTCGCCGATGGTGTGCAACAGGCTTTTCATCAAAACTCGACCCAGCTCTCGGTCACCGCTCCCCAAGACGTCGGCAGTCAGCAGCCAGACCGGGGCCTCCCCCTTTGGCGATTCGGTGGCGGCGCCGGGACTATTGACCATAAAGCGTACCAGGGTTCCCGAGGACTTACATGTATATTCACAGCGGTTAGCATCCAAAAGCCGCCCGACATTGCCGGCGGCTTCCGGGGTATCCACCAGCACCTCCAATGGGAAAGGGCCTTTGGCCAGCGCTTTTTTTACATTCAGAACCGGTTGCGGGCAGGCCTGCCCGCGACAATCGACTATTTGCATTTTCTTCACTCCGCAGGTAATTTGTTTCTTTAGTGTATCACAATGAGCAACAGTTTACACCAGAACATATGTTTGGTATAATGTTTTTGGGGTGAGACTATGGAGACTTTGGCTAAGTTACAGGTTTTGGGCGAAGGCGCCAAATATGATATCTGTTCCTCAACAAGCGGGCCCCAGGGTTCCGGGGTCTGCCAGTCCTTTACCCCCGACGGACGTTGCATTTCCTTACTCCGGGTGCTGATGAGCAATAATTGTGAGCGGGACTGTGCCTACTGCCCCAACCGGGTGCAGCGGGATGTGCCGCGGACAACATTTGCCCCGGAAGAGCTGGCGCGGTTGTTCATGGATTTTTACCGGCGCAATTACGTCTCCGGCCTCTTCCTCAGCTCCGGAATTGACGACAACGCCGACAAAACCATGGATAAAATGCTGGCGACGGCCGAGCTTTTGCGCAGTCAGCATGGCTTTACGGGCTACATACATCTGAAACTGATACCCGGTTGCAGCGCCGGCCATATCCAGGAGGCAGTGCGGCTGGCCCAGCGGGTCTCGATAAACTGTGAAACCCCGGACCAGGAGAGCCTCGCGCGCCTCAGCCGGGCCAAGAGCTGGGAGGATATTACCGGCGCCATGGAAATGGTGCGGACGCTGACGGCAGCCGATCGCGGTCGCCAGTCCACCCAGTTCATCGTTGGCGCCGCCCAGGAGACCGATCTGGCGATTCTCAAGCGGGCCCTGGACTGCTACCGGCGCTATAACATGCTCCGGGTCTACTTCAGCGCCTTTGTGCCGGTGCCTGATACGCCGCTGGCAGTGTTGGACCGCACCTCCCTGGTGCGGGAGCAGCGGCTCTACCAGAGCGATTTTCTCCTCCGCCAGTATGGGTTCCGTGTCGAGGAACTGCCCTTTGTCGACGGTCAATTGCCCCTGGACCAGGACCCTAAGCTCGCCTGGGCCCGGGCCAATCCCGGCTTCTTTCCCCTGGAGGTGAACCGGGCCACCCGTAAAGAGCTCTTGCGAGTGCCCGGTATCGGGCCGGTTTCTGCCGGCAGGATTATAAAGGTGCGCCGTCAGGGTACGATTGCTAATCTCAATGAGCTGAAGAACATTGGCGTTGTCACATCCCGGGCCGCACCCTACCTGCTGATCCGGGGCAAGCTGGCAATGCCGAATCGGGCACAGTTCAATTTCCAGCAGTTAAGTTTGTTTGGAGGTGACTAAATGCTCAAGTTTGACCTTACCCCCGACGCCTTTGTGCGGGCAGCACTCTTGCACCTCCGGGACGGGGTGGAGATTATCGCCGGCGATGAGCAGACCTTGTTTCATCCGGCCCTGGACACCGATGACCCTGCCGTTCACCGCCGGTTCCTGCAATTGCTGGAATCGGAACGCTGGGGGAGCGCCTTGGGCGAAGGGCGCATTCGCAGTCTGCTGTTTTTCTGCCTGCGGCACCGAAGTCGTAACTGGGCATTGATGGTTTCGGCGCTTGCCGAGCTTCTGGAGCGCGGCCCGGAATATCTGCTGGGGGGTGCTGGCGAGGCCAGCCACAAACTGTTGGCGATGCGCAGCCAGGTGGTGCGGGAAATTCACCGCCTTACCGGCTTTACCCGCCTGACGCCCGTTCAGGAACTGCTGGTAGGCGAGGCGCCAACACGGCACCTCACAGGCGATTTGGTCGCCTTGGGGCTGGCGCGACGCAATCCCGGCACCCCACTGGTGCTGCTCACGCCCCAGGGCGATTGGCTGGCGCTAAAGGGCAGGGTGCGCCCGGTGGACGGGGCCCCCTTCCGCAGTCACCTGGACAAGGATTCATTTCGCCGGACCTGGCTCACCTATTACCGCAGCCAGTTCATCGATGAGCGCAACAATCCCCGGCATGCCGCCCGGGCCATACCCCGGGAATACTGGCAGTGGCTGGCGGAGGGAGAAGAATTGGACAAGGCGCGACGCCAAAAACGAGAATAGTGTTTTTGGCGCGGGAACGAACTGGTCGAACTCGGGCATTCAGATTAATAAAAAAGAGCTGCAGCAAGTAGTTTGCTACAGCTCTTTTGTTGCTCCAGGGACAAATGCAATCTGAACGGCATTGCCGTCACCATAATCCAAATCCAGATGGGCCTGCATCAGGGTCAGTAAATAGCGGGCGGACATCAGGCCGAGGCCGCCGTAGAACTCTTCCGAGAGCATTCGCAAATCCCTGACTCGCCCTTCGCCGGCAGCGATCACAACACTCACTCGGCCTTCAGACGTCTGGGCAATGCTGACCCGGCCCGGGCTGTTGCCCGTTGCCTGCTTTACTAGGCTGATGAACCCGCCCAGCACCACTTTTGCGTGCTCAAGGGCACCGATTACCGGCGGAACCGCCTCCGGTATCGCAAGCTCCCAGTCCATCAAGCCCCGGCGGTCCATGGCATCCCGAATGGTGGCAACAAGGTCAAAAGTATCCATAACAGGCAGTTCATTACTCAAGCGCCGCACATAATTGCCAAATTCCTGCATTGTTGTCGCCTCACGCAGCGCCAGCTCCAGAAAATTAAAGTTGGGGTTGGATTCAGGCACAGAACGTTTTAGCATGTGCAAACAGTTAAGCACAGTGGTAAGGGGGTTATTGACCCGATCCCCTGCCTCTAACGCGAAATCCTGCATCATCCGGTACACCTCCAACATGCTGGCCGTGGACAGAAAGTTCATGTGCCATTTGAGCAGCACAACTTCCCCGTCCTCTCGCTGAATCAGCTGACCGGATACCTGAAACGGAACATCGCACATGGTCATCGAGAGCATGGGCGGTTGCTGATGTTTCCGAACCAAGGAAATGAAGTCTTCCAGGATGTCCCCCGACTGGAGTTGCCTGATATTTACTTCTTGCAATGGCTGTTCAAACAACCAGGCAGACCACTTGTTATGCCAGATGATTATATTATTAAAATCTAGGAGCAACATCGGTGTCTGTTTGTGCGTTCCCCAATATTCGATTAAATCTATGGGCAACTCCAGAGTCATCACCTCCCGGTCTAGTTATATTCGCCAGAATTCGCCAATATCCTCTTTGACACAAGCTACTATCGGAGTGCTTTTTTCGACATATTTCGTTACAATACCAGAAAAACTGCCACCAGGGCAGTTTTTCAAATTCCTAGACCAAAACCCGCAGGGCCTGGGGGCGGACGCTAAAGCGGGCGGGCGTTGTCCCCGGGGCCTCGCCGTCTAGCTCCAGGAGCAACGGCCGCTCGGCTTCAATGACAACCTCCCGGGCCGGGAGCGTAAAGATTTTCGGATGGCTGAGATGGGTGCCTTTATAGACTTTGGCCAGGTTCGCCAACAATATGGGCTTGGGCATCCCCTGGATAACTACTAAATCCAGAAGTCCGTCGTCCAGCTGGGAATCGGGGGAAAGATGCATGCCGCCGCCTAAGTAACAACCGTTGGCGAGGCCGGCCATGGCCAGCGACCCGGCATAGACTTCCTTGCCGTCGGCGATTACCTTTGCCGGAGCGCTCCGGTACGAGAGGATTGACCACAGGGTGCCGTAAAAGAAGGAGAGAAATCCGCCGGCGGATTTGGAGGTGTGGTTGACCCGGTTGGCAACTGTCCCTCCCAGTCCGGCATCGGCGATGTTTACAAACCAGCGTGTGGCTCTGCTGCCATCATGGGCGGTAAACTCCACCTGGCCCAAATCGATGCAGCACTCCCGATTCGCGACAATCCGGTCAATAGCTTCTTTGTAGTCTTTGGGGATTCCCAAAGTGCGGATTAGGTCGCAGCCGGTGCCCCGGGAAATTATCGCCAGGCGCGCCTCGGGGTTGATGGCCTCGCCGCCGTCGAAGAAACCATTGACCACCTCGTTGACAGTCCCATCGCCACCGATGGCCACCACCGTTTCAAAGCCCCGCTGCAAAGCGGCGCGCACCAGCTCAGGCGCCTGATAGGGTTCGATGGTGAGAGCGCTTTCAAATTCCAGCCCCTTATGTTTAAGGTATTTGCTGATTTCCGGCCACACCTGACGGGTGCTGCCGTTTGCAGATGCAGGATTGACAAGCACGAATATTTTAGACATTAAAAGTCCACCTTTCGGAGAAACATTAAACATCTATCAATTCGCTGTCGGGGCTGTATTTTCCTGCAACGGGAGCACGGGGACGGTTCTCCTGCTCCCGGGCGAACTGTCCCTAACGGTGCAGAGCGGTAGGTTATTTTGTTGGGTTAAACCTGGGTGTAACGATACCCACAAAAAACCGGCCCAATTTAAAATAACGGGGCGCGGAGCCCCGTTATTTTAATGAATCACTTTTTCTGCTTGTTGGGTTTTGTTGGCGCCCTGCAGTTCTTGCAAGAGCTGGCGGATTGCAGCGACGCCTTTTTCCGGCACAACGGTGAATTCGGTCGCAGCTTCGATGGGGCAGGGGCCAGTGCCCTGACGGTTCTTGATACACGGAACGATTTTTTCGGCGCTGTAGAGGATGCCGGCGGAACTGAAGACTTCGGCTGCGCCCTGGCTCATCAGCGGCGTGTGAACAGCTTTGACTTCGCCTAGGGCGGCAATCATTGCTGCGGCCCGGCCGATGACTTTGTCCGCCACGGCGCTGCCGGGCAGAACATCGCTGTCCAGTGCATCCAGCAGCGACTTGACCCCGGGCAAAGAGCTGGAGAACAGCTTGCGTCCGTCCCGCACCACCACCAGAGACTGGTTTTCGGTTTCGAGAATTTCCGCTGCTATCTTGAGATCTCCGCCCATGGGCTCCGCCTCCTTTCCACTGCATGCACCAGAATCGGGATGATTGCCAACTGAATTGCAATTCCCGGAATACCGGTGGTGATTGCTGTAGTTACAAACGCCAGCGGTGTAAAGGCGAACTCATAGCCCAGTACGCCAATAAACACCCACACCGCGAGGCCCAGGGCTATTCGCCCTGCTATCAACGCTCCGGGCAGGGCCAGGGATATGTTCAGTTTAAGTTTGCGGTATAGCAGGGCCGCAAATAAACCCAGCACCGGCAGCTCCACCATCATAAAGATGAGCTGGGGCACAGGCGCCATCGGCGGCATTGCTCCGCCGGTAATAAAGTGGCTAATTAGTGGTGAAAACAAACCTACGTAGATGCCGGCCCAGGGACAGACCAAAAACCCCGCCAGCAGGACAGGAATGTGCATGGGCAGAAATACCGGCCCGGCGATGCCTGTGGAATGAAACAAAAAAGGCAGGACAACGCCCAGGGCCAGAAGCAATGCACCCCTGACCAGGTTATGAAGTTTCATAAATAAAGCCTCCTTAGGGATTAGAAAATAATAATAGTCCCTTCTAGTTTCGCCGGGAGATTGAATAATCCTGCTCTCGAAGCATGGGTAAATACTGGTCCCAAAACCAAAAAAACACCGGATCAGCAATGATCCGGTGGCGGCAATTGACCTTCCAGCTCGATAAGTCCGGCGTTTTCCAACTCCCGTACCACCTCAAACAACGAGTCTTTTTTGTCCTCCGGGAGTTCTCAAACAAAGAGATTAATTTCCCGGGGTATTGTCCGCATCCGAAACCGCACGTCCGAATATTTAATGGTTGGCATTTTCATCCTTCCCAGGCCGGATAGAGCTGCCTGTGCAAATGCCCGCGGGTCAACCACAGACAAAACTCAACGACTACACTGTTCCAGTTCCGGCAATGTAAATAAAAGCCCTGGGGCAAATTTTGCGGCCAGATCTCGACGACAATCACGTTCTCGGGACGCCGAGACCAGAGCACCCATGTCCAGGCCTCGCTCTTGTCTCGAAAGCGCAGGCGGTAACTGGGCTCGCCAAAGCGGGCCAGCATCAGCTGCAGACAGTATTCAGAATCCCATTGATAGTACATACTCCGCAGCAGGGGCGATATTGTTCCCAACGGAACCCGGGCCTTTTCGGCCATGCGACGTGCGCTGGCCCCCCGCAAAAGGTGAATTCTTTCCGGGCGCACAGGCAACCTCCTTCCCATGGTTTTTACCTAGTGTGCGCACTGGATGGCAATTTATTCTATGGGTTCATGGCGCAGCTCTCGGTTCTTCTGGTATAACCATCGGGACTACTCTGCATACACCTATTCGGCAAGGGCTGCTGCTACCTGGCATGTTGCCGGAATCAGAAAATATTTGGCTACATTAATATACACGTGAATCTGTTCCCAAATCCGCGATTATTCCTTGCCAGATTCCTTAAAGTTCTTCGACTGTATAGTCGAGAATCTGGACGGCCTGGGTCTCGATATGATTGACGACATTTTCCATGAGCTGGCGGCCGCTGTCGCTGTCGGGGCCGACCCAGCTAAAGGCGAGTTTGGCCCGGTTGTGGTTGTCGTGGTCGGCGGCTTCGTGGACGGAGAGGTTGTTGTGGCGGTGTAGCTTGTGGAGCAGGGGGCGGATGATGCTTCGTTTTTCTTTGAGGGAACGGACGCCGGGCAGACGCAGGTGGACGGTGAGGAGCAGGATGTGCATGGGGGGCCTCCTTTCAGGCGTTGTGTGGAGTAGTGAGGACCACAACAGCGTGGGGTACGCGTTTGTGTGGAGCAGTAAGGAGAGGTTTTTTACTGGGTCACTTTATACTGTTACATTGTCCGCAAAAACCTTATATGCTAAACTAAGGATATCCGTTAGGAGGTGTATATATTGAGTATTCAGGACAAGACTCGCGAGCTGGCTACTTTGATTCGTGAGTCTGAGGAGTATCAGAATCTGCAATCTGCCCAGTCCCGGGTTAAGTTGGACCCCAACGCCCAGGATCTGTTAACCAAATTGCAGGAAGCCCAGGGCAAGTTAATCCAGATGCAGCAGTCCGGGCAGGCCGTTGATGAGCAAACTGTTACGGAAATGCGCAATCTGGAATCCCAGATGCAATTGAATCTGACCCTGAAAAACCTGGTTGAAGCCCAACAGGCGTTTGAAAAGCTGATGGGCCAGGTGAACGAAACCCTGTCGGAAGCCCTGCGTTAAAATTGGCTGCCTCTTTAGAGGCAGCCAGTTTTTTTTTAATTTGCCAGCTGCCGGACTCGCACCTGGCCTTCGAGGCCAAAGACGATGTAATTATCCAACAGGGAGTAAATCCGATAAGCGCCGTTCCGTTCTATAACCCGCAGGCCGGCGCCGGGGGTTATCCGAACCAGCTCGTCGGCGCGGCCGCCAATCAAAAATCCTTCCTGCCAGCGCCAGTTGCCCGGTTCTATACCGCTGAGATCGTGAACCACCGAACTGTCCAGGTCGAAATACCAGAGCTGGTCGTTGCCGCTCGCGGCCAATACGGACTGGCTGGTGGCCGCCAGCAGACGCCAGCGTTCACGGTTTTCGGGCAGTTCCAGCACCGGCTGCAGGCCGGCGTCTTCGTTCCAAATCCAGAGAGTATCCCAGGTGGCGCCAAAGTAATCCCGCTGGCCACCAATAAAGTACAGTATATCCCAGTCCGAGGCCCAAAGCAGCGAACCGGCTATTCCCTCAAGCTCCAGCTGTTCTTGGGCGGCACCGGGGGTAGAATGTCCGATGGTATCGTCCTGACGCCAGGCGTAGCGACTGCGCTCCTGGTTCCAGCGCAGGTCCTGGAACAAAGGCATGACCTGCTTCTCGCCGGTTGTGAGGTTCAAAAGCGCTGCTTCCTCGCCACTGGTCGGATAGACAAAGTAGGGGCTGTTTGTCACCGCACCCATCCAGGCGGGCCATTCGCCGCTCACGGCACAGGCGGTGTCTTCCAGACGGGCCACTACCTCAGCGTCGGGTATCTGGGTGAGGCGCGGACCTGTCACAGGCGCAAGATACCAATTGCCCCCGTATTCCCAGATCGGACGCCGGCGCAGGGTTTCCGGCACCCAGGCATTGTCCTGCCAGACAATCTCCACCTGGTCAAGGCCGGTGTCAATTTCCGCCAGAGCCCAATTACTGTTGCCGCCACCATCACTGGCCTGGAGGAGCAGGCGGGGCCAGGCGAAGCTAAACTGTTGCGGCGTTACGCCGGCAAAGGTAAGCGCATCAATGGTTTCGATTGTGCGTGCGCGCACATCCAGGACGTGAAACCCAACCACACCCTGATTGTTGTCCAGAACCAGAAACTGATTTTCGTGCTCGGGCAGCTCGTACACCGCCAGGGGCTCTCCGAAATCTTCGATAATTAAATCGCCAGCTTCCTGGGAAATATCAAGTTCCGCTGGATATTCGCCCTTAGCCGTTGAGTCCCAGAGGTTGATGATGACCGGACGATCAGGAGCGGCACTGGGGGGACTAGGATTGGAGCAGGCTGTGAGTAGAAAAAGTACGAGTATAGCCGGAAGGATTTTTTTCAAGTCAGGCACTCCTTTAAAAGTTTCTATTATATACCCTCTTATATGTTCTTCTTTTTCTGTTTCCGTTTGGGGAATTCCTGCAAAAAAATAACCGGATTGCTCCGGTTATTGAGATTAAAGCGTATGCTTTTGCTTTTTGAGTATCCGTTCGCCCCGCCAACGCAGACCGGCGGTGATCAGGCCGGCGAACAGGCCGACGGTAGCCAGATGTCGCATCGGGAGTTTCGCCGCCTGCCAGGTCCAGACCCCGGCAGTATGTCGGGGGTTATCCGGCAGGCCGTACTCGGAGGCAGGCTTCAACAGCACGTAGAGCCGGCTGAGGCCATCCAGTTCTTCAGCGCCGTACAGCCGGGCCTCGGAATGGCCCTGTTCCTGGAGCACTTCCACCCGCTGCCGCGCCTTCTCCAGAAGCTCTTCCCGCTTACCGTAGATGATTGCCTCGTTGGGACAGGTAGTGACGCAGGCCGGCTGGTAGCCGTTGACCACCCGCTCGATGCAGCCTCTGCATTTGGCCATTTTGCCGGTGACCGGACTGATATGGGGCACGTCAAAAGGACAGTGGTCAACACAGAGACCACAACCTACACATTTCTCGCGATCATGCCAAACTGCCCCGGTCTTGGAGCGCCGCACAGCTTCCACCGGGCAGACCCGGATACAGGCCGCATCGATGCAGTGCATACAGGAGTATTTGGCAAACAACCACCGGCCACTCTCGGTTTCGGTGAACAGGATGTGGGTCCAGGTATGGGCCTGGAGCACCGGCGGGTTGGTGTATTCGCCCCGGAACTTGGTGATTCCGGCGGGAAGGCGGTTCTGATCTTTGCAAGCTACCTGGCAGCCGCGGCAGGCCATGCATTTGCTGGTATCGATGAACGCTGCATTACCCATCTCTTACGCCCTCCTTATATCGCACAAGAATGCCTTGTACTCGGGAATTGTGGTGTTGGGGTCGCCGACATGGGGAGAAAGGACATTGGCGCTATCGCCGGGGAACAGGCCCCGATAGCCCCAGTGCCAGGGCATGCCAACAATATCGACCATTTTGCCGTCCACTTCCACAGGCTTCAGGCGCCTGGTCACACAGGCAACGGCCCGAATCTCGCCCCGGGGGCTGGAGATAACCACCTGGCGTCCGTTCTCCACGCCCAGCCGGTTGGCCAGCTGCACACTGATCTCGACAAACATCTCGGGGATCAGCTCCGCCAGCCAAGGGCTGTTCCGGGTCATGATTCCGCTCTGCCAATGCTCGCTCACTCGATACGTCGTGGCTATGCACGGATATTCATCGCTGGTTGCCAGTTGGCCCAGCCCCGGCCAGTAGATAATGGTCGGGTTCACCTGTTGCCGGGAAAGAAGATTTTTGGCGGGACTTTCCACCGGCTCGTAATGTTCGGGCAGTGGCCCGTCAACCATGGCAGTGGTGGCGAACAGGCGTCCCTGGAGTTCGGGCAGCATGATAAACGGACGTTTTGCTGAAGTCTCAGGCGGTGTATCCGCCCAGACAAAGTCGGGCACGTCATTGCGCTTCCACTCGCCATCCTCCCACCAGATTAGCGGCACTTCCGGATTCCAGGGCTGGCCCTGGGGATCCGATGCGCAGCGGTTGTAGAGGATGCGCCGGTTCAACGGCCAGGCGAAGGACCAGTCGGGATGGGTACCGATTCCGTCGGTTTCCCGGATCCGACGCTTGGCTGGCGGGTCCTCCAGGTCGTTGTAATAGCCGGAGTAAATCCAGCAGCCGCAGGCGGTGGAACCGTCGTCTGCAAGGGCAGTGAAGTTGGATAGCGGCTCTTTGCTTGCGGTATCGTACCCGTTGATTTCCAGGGCCACCCGCTCTATATCCGGTTCGCCGGTATCATCGCCGCCATATTCCCAATTCAAATTGAGAATCGGCTCCGGGCACACCCCGCCCTGGGCATAGAGGCCGCGGATTGCCTTAAACAGCTTGTCGGCTATCCACAAATCGCTCATTGCTTCGCCCGGGGGATGCACTGCCTCATAACGCCACTGAATCCAGCGGCCGCTATTTGAGACCGAACCGTCCTTTTCATAGGAAGCTGCGGCTGGCAGCAGGAAAACCTCGGTTTTGATGTCGGCGGGATTGACGCCGGGGCGGCGCCAGAAGCTGGCGGTCTCGGTTTCAAAAATATCCACAGCCACCAGCCAATCCAGCTTTTCCAAGGCCCGCCGCTCGAGATTGACACTGGGCCCGCCAACGGCTGGATTCTGGCCCCAGGCAAACATACCCTGGATTTTGCCCTGGTCCATATCTTCAAAGATGGCGATATGGGAGCGGTTTTTGCCGTCCAGCTTGGGCAGCCATTGATAGCCGTATTCGTTGTCCCTGGTGGCGTAATCCCCCCACCAGGCCTTGAGCAGGCTGATCAGGAATTTGGGTTTGTTGGACCAGTAGCCACTGGCTGGTGTCTCTTTGGCATTGTAATCAGCCAGGGTTGGGTGTAAAGCGGCCTGGGGCATCCCGATATAGCCGGGGATAATATGGAAGAGCATCGCCATATCGGTGGATCCCTGGACATTGGCCTCGCCCCGCTGGGCGTTGACGCCACCTCCGGGGATACCAACATTGCCAAGGAGCAATTGCAGCATCGCAATTGCCCGCACGTTCTGGGAGCCGTGGGTATGCTGGGTAATACCCATGGCATAGAGAATATTGCCGGCCTTGCCGGGCTCGCCGGTGGCGCAAAAGACTTTGGCCACCTCGTCAAAGTCCCGGAGATTGCAGCCAGTGATGGCGCCTACAGTCTCCCGGTCATAGCGAGCGTAATGGTTTTTGAGGACCTGGAACACCGAGCGGGGATGGGAAAAGGTCGGGTCCTGTTGGGGACTGCCGTCGGCATCCAGCTGGTACTGCCAACTGCTGGTCTCGTATTTGTCCTCGTTCAAACCGGAAAACACGCCGTCGGCAAAATCATAGTCCTCCCTGAGAATGTAGCTGGCGTTTGTGTAATTAAGCACATACTCATGGTGGAAAAGTTCGTTCTCCAGACAATAGTTGATAAGACCGCCCAAGAGGGCGATGTCAGTGCCGGGCCGCAGCGTCAGATGAATGTCGGCGACGGCTGTGGTTCTGGTCACCCGGGGATCGACGGCTATCAGTTTGGCGCCCCGGGCCCGGGCTTTGTCTATCCAACGCATGGACATGGGATGGTTCTCAGCGGTATTGACGCCGATGGCCATAATTACATCGGAATGCTGATAATCAATCCAGTGGTTGGTCATCGCTCCCCTGCCAAAAGATGCGGCCAGACCGGCCACGGTAGAGGAGTGTCAGAGCCGGGCGTGGTGATCGATATTCACCAAACCCAGGGCCCGGGTCAATTTAGCCAACAGGTAATTTTCCTCATTGTCCAGAGCCGCGCTGCCCAGGTGTGCAATGGCAGTGGTGCGATTGACTGTAACCCCGTCCACTTCCGTTTCGAAACTGGCATCCCGGGTCGCCTTGACCCTAGAGGCAATGCGGTCCAGAGCCCAATGCCATTCCCGCTCCTCCCAGATATGGCTGTGGGGAGCGCGGTAAAGCACCTTGGTCAGGCGGTTGGGGTTAATTTCCTGCTCATTATCCCGATAGTTGTAGACCGAATTTAGGTTCAACAGCGAGGCGCCTTTGCTGCAGAGCGCCCCCTCATTGATCGGGTGATCCGGATCGCCGCTGACGCTGATCAGCTTGCCTTCTTCGACAAAACAGAGGGCGCCACAACCACAGGAGCAATAGGGGCAAATGGTGGGCACTTCCTTGGCGTGCTGCAGACGGTAGCTGATACTGGGCTCTTTGTCCCATTCACAACCGGCAAGGGCGCCCACCAGGGCCGCGGTCCCGGTAAACTTTATGAACTCGCGCCGGGTTAATTTCATGGATATCACCTCTTTCAGTAGGCATTGGAGTGTCCAGACGCAGGCCGGAATCCGTCCTGCTGCGCCAGAACATCCAAGTGCATGGTGCTTAAGTTTTCCAGCATCAGGTCACAATCTTCAGGCCTGCCCTGACAATCGGTAATTTTTAAGTAATGATTACATTCACTACAGAGCTGAACCCGGTGATTTTTGTCCTCAGCCAATGTCAGTGTGTGAATCTTGCCACTATCATGATTACTGCAAACCGGGCAGACGAGACGGGGGAAAATCCATCTGGTTTCACATAACCAGCAGCCCAACACCCGGCGTCCGTCCCCCGGCCGGTTGCTGCCGTTGACGGGGAATTGGCCGCAAACCGGACACCAACCCATTTGCCAGCGCTCAAAGAGCTTTTGATTCTGCTGGCTGGCAAAGCTTGTGTAAAAGGGAACAATCGCTGCCTGCAGCAGGGGGACAAGCACTTCCGGTTTGATACCGCTAATCTTATCCAGGCGCACCTCCCGCACTGTCAACTCCAGGGCGCCGGTTACGTCCTGTTCAGGGCAATCTGCTAAAGAATTAAACATTTGCTCCAGAACCTGATCGTCCAGTCGGGAAAGCAACGGCGCATAGTCGATCCCGGTCATCTCGGCAATCACCGGCGCAAGATGCAGCAGCACCTCCCGGAAACGGAGCGCGGATAAGGGAAGCTTTTCACATTCCAGGGCATAGTTGCCACCTAGGCGCTCCATAGGCTCGACAGGCAAATCGGCCCTGATTTTCTCCTGGTAACGTCGTTGTACCGCGAGAATCTGACGAAAACGCGGCTCGACACCGGGGAAAAACTCATCCATAGGCGGGGCATGGGATTGGCCCAATCAGCATTCCTCCTTTAACTTTGGATTCATAATTAAGTTATGCTGCTGCATTGACAAATCCTGCCACCATAAAATTGTCGTATTGGTATAAGCAAAATTTTTCACAAAATAAAAAAATGTCAGCCGTAGCTGACATTTTGTAATACTTACGCTCCCCGTGTGGCCTCGCTGAACTTGTCGGTAGCGAGAATAAAATCGCGAATCACTGCAGCAACCCCATCTTCTTCGTTGCAGAGGGTGATGTGGTCGGCCAGGTCCTTTAGTTCCTGATGGGCATTGCCCATTGCCACTCCAAGACCGGCGGCCTTAACCATTGTCAAATCGTTAAGATTATCGCCCACGGCAATTACCTGCTCCATAGGAATCGCCAGTTCTTTGGCCAGCCAGGCCACGGCTGCCCCTTTGGAGGCGCCGGCGGGCATCAGTTCCAGATACATGTGTCCGTTATACCCGGGGTAAAACTCGAGACTAATCCCTAATTTGCCAAATTCCGCGTGCAGGCCTGAAAGTTGGGCCTCGCTGCCAGCGGCGAAAATTTTATGGGTGTTGATTGCATCCTGACGAAGCTTCTCCTCCAAACCCGATTCCCGGCAGAGCCGGTTACGTCGGAATTCCTGAAAACCGTAGAGCAAATTGGCCGGAGTTTTATGCTCGACAATCATGTTCAACCAGCGCCAGAAACTAAAACCGGGACCGGCGCAGCTAATCCCGTCGTTATGGAACACGTGCACCAGGGTATTGGCAGCCAGCATCGCTGCCACCGCCTCGGCCGCAAGCTCCGGCGCAAAGGCGGACTCATGCAGCACTGTGCCGTCGGGCTTGCGCACCACGGCGCCGTTGGCGCAGATTAGCGGCAATTCTATTCCCAAATCTTCGGCATAGGGCAGTGCCGAATGAAAGCTGCGGCCGGTTGCCAAGGTGACCTGAACGCCTTGGCTGCGGGCAGCCTTCACAGCCCTGCGGGTAGCCTGGGTAAGTTGAAGTTGTTTGTTTATCAAAGTGCCATCGATATCAAGGGCAATCAATTTATACATTTGAGAAGTCCTCCTTTCCGTCTATTATATATATCCCAGTACTTAATTCAATACAAAGGAAAATTATTTATTTTCCCTGGTCCCTGTTTTTTGGTATAGTAATAACAGGGAGGAGATAATTTTGTGTGAGATTCGCACCGTGGAACCGGATGATTTTCGCCATTTGCTGATGATTGAAGCCGAAAGCTTCACCGGCGGCTACAGTCCTTATTTCCTTAAAATGGCGCCAACTTTATTTGGCAATACTTCGCTTTTGGCAATAAAAGGTCGCAGCCCCTTGGGTTATATTATGTGTGCCCGAGAGCAGGGCAACCCCGGCCGCGCCTGGATCATGAGCCTGGCAGTGCGTCCTAAAGCGCGCAATCAGGGACTGGGCGAAAAACTTTTGGTGCAGACCCTCGACATACTAAAGGCCGAAGGTGTTCAGGATGTCAAGCTATCGGTAGAGCCGGATAACCACACCGCCCTGGGTATCTATCAACGTCATGGTTTCACTGCCTGCAAAACTGTCGATGACTTCTTCGGACCCGGCCAGCATCGTTTGCTGCTGAAAAAAATTCTTGAATAAAAATTACCAATAACTAATATTTATCTATTTAGTGTCTATAATGTACTGACAGTTGTGAACGGAGGTGCTGCCGGTGGCCGGCAAAGAAATCTGGAGCTGGGTAAAATCTCTGGCGCTTGCAATCATTCTTGCCTTGCTTATTCGGGAAAATGTCCTGGCCTTTTACATGGTTGATGGAACCTCAATGCTGCCAACCCTCAATGACGGGCAAATGGTTGCTGTCAACAAATTAGTCTACCGCTTCGGCGAACCTGACCATGGCGATGTCGTGGTCTTCCGGGACAGGGGCGCCGGCGGCGGACGGGTGCTGATCAAGCGGGTAATCGCCATCCCCGGTGACACTGTGCAAATAAGTGAAGGACAGGTCTGGGTTAATGGTCAGCAATTGGAAGAAGAATATATCACCGCCGACACCGAAGGCAACCTTGGCCCGTTGTTTATTGAGCCGGGCTTTATCTATGTTATGGGCGATAATCGCAATCCGGGAATGAGCTGGGATTCCCGGGCATTTGGGCCCATCCCTCTGCCCAGCGTCCTCGGTCGGGCGGAATTCGTGATTTTTCCTTATCCCCAGGGCATCGACTGATTGCTATATATATGTTATAATCTCTCTGAAAGGCAGAGTAGGCGCTGCGCGTTAAGTGCCGGAGGATGGGATGTGGCCTCCGGACGAAAGGGGTTTGCCCCTGCGGTGCAGAGCCGCGTCCGCTGCCGCCCACGAAAAGGCTGCTTGCCCCCCTTTTCTGGGCTGGACGTTAACCTGCCCAATAAAAGGGAGGTTTTTTATTTTAATGAAACATTTTACATCCGTACGGACACTTGTACTGGCCGGACTTTTTGTCGCACTTGGAGTGACGCTGCAATTTTTTTCTATTGAAATGCCATATTTGCGTGTGGGCTTGAGCCCGGTACCGACAATGCTGGCGGGGCTGACCATGGGGCCCGTTGCTGGCGCCATGGTAGGACTGACCAAAGATATTACCGGCTTTATCATCAAACCAATGGGCAGTTTTTTCCCGCCCATCACAATTATTCAAATGCTTTACGGGGTACTGCCGCCTTTACTTCTGCCTCTGATGCTGCGGCTGATGAAGCCGCTTTGTAACTGGCTGCGCAATGAACTGCCCCCTTATTATCTGGCAATCGGCCTCACCCAGTTTATTGCCGGCGGGCTCTTGATGCCTGCAGCATTAAATATTCTTTTGGACGGGCAGGTAACCACACAACTTTATGCGGCCAGGTTTGCCATGCGCCTGCCCCAACAGGTCTTGCATATTGCCGCCTATCCATTGGTAACCTATTTAATGGTTCATGCCCTGGCCCGGGTGCGGATTAATGTCAAGGCAAAATACGGAGTTAAGAGCGAGGTCTATGAAAGCCCACTTTCTTGAAATTGACAATCTAAAATCTGCCCGGGCGGAAATTACCCGGGTGGGGGCAAGCCCGGTAAGCGTAAACATCATGGCGCCCAAGGCCGTGTTCCGGGTAATCAAGGTTTACGATCTCACCCCGACCCAAGCCAACATCCTCAAGCAAGAGATGTTGAGCAAGGGCGGTGAAGCCGCTGTCGGCGATCAAGTTGTCAACTGTCGCCAGGACAGAACCGATGCACTGCTCTGTGGCACCGTTGCCCAATTTCGCAGGGTGATCCGCACGCTAAAAATTCAACCGGTGGGTCTGCCTGAACTGGCATCGGAACTGGAAAAACTGCTAAAAAAACTAGAATAGTTTAAAAAAGCGGGAAAATCCCGCTTTTTTCCTGTCTATCTCGTCATCTTGGAGCAATTTCCCTGTAACATGTCTGTAACAAACTCTTGACTAAATTAACCGGACAAGTATAATGGTTTACGAAAGGGATAAGGTCTTTTTCTGAGAATAAAAACAAGCAAGCTAATTCTCTTTGTTTGTTAGCAGGAATTTCAAATACTTTATAGAATAATTTATTAGGTCTCAACTTCTAATTGTATATCTATTCAATCGGTTTTAGCGCGGATAAGCCGCTCTAAAATATACATCACCATCAACATTTGTTTGATAATCATCTTCAAGGAGGTGTAGCCACAAGAATTACCCTGCTGTTATCTCAATTAGTTAGTCAAATTAAGAGGAGGTTTACGAGTGAAAAATCTTAAAGTCAAAGGTCTGGTTCTCGTCTTTGCAGCTCTGATGGTAGTTTCAGCATTAGCTGGCTGTGGTGGAGACACCCGCGAAGAAGGCGGCGGCCAGGTTGTATTCGCACTCTGGAGCGCAGCTGAAGGGGTATTCAACCCTAACCTTTACGGCTCCACCTACGATGCCGACAGCATGGACCCAATTTTTGAAGGTCTGCTGCGCACCAACCCCGACATGTCCCTGAAAGAAGGTCTGGCTTACGATTGGGACGTTTCTGAAGACGGCCTGACTTACACCTACCACCTGCGGGACGATGTAACTTTCCACGATGGCACCCCGGTAACCGGGCATGACTTTAAATTCACCATCGAGTGGATGTGCCATCCCGACTACACCGGTACCCGGTTCTCCTACTGGGCAAACGTTGTAGGCGCCCAGGAATACCGCGATGGCAATGCCGACGAAGTTGTTGGTATCCAGGTTATCGACGACTACGAAGTTGTCGTTGAAATGGCTGTCGTTGACGCTTCCGCTCATATTTCTGTCAGCACCTGGGGTATTTCTCCCAAGCACATCTTTGATGATGGCACCCCGGTTGGCGATTTGGAAAACCATCCGAACATCACTGAACCCATCGGTTTTGGCCCCTTCCAGTTTGGTCGCTGGGTTGAAGGTCAGTTTGTCGAGCTGGAAGCTTATGAAGACTACTATGCTGGCGCTCCCCTGCTGGACAAAATCATCGTAAAGACCGCTAACGCTGACGTTGCCCAGGCAGAATTGCTGCTTGGCAACACCGACCTCGCCTGGGTCCAGCCGATTCAGGAAGACTTGGATGCTTTTGAAGCAACCAAAGGCCAGCCCATCGAGCTGACCGTCGAGAAGTTCCCGCAAAACGGTTACCAGTACATGGTTATGAACATGCGGGAAGGTCGCATCTTTGAAGATAAGCTCGTCCGTCAAGCTACCACCTACGCAATCGACCGCGAAGCTATGGTAGACGGTCTGCTGGACGGAAACGGCATTGTTCAGGTAAGCCACATGTCCTCCGTTTCCTTCGCTTACGACCCGACTCTCGAAGCTTATCCGTATGATCCGGACAAAGCCGCTGAGCTTCTGGACGAAGCAGGTTGGGAACTGGGTAACGATGGCATCCGCTATAAGGATGGCCAGCCCCTCGAGTTCACCCTGCTCTTCCCCTCCGGCAACGTTACCCGTGAGCGTTCTGCTCCAATGATTCAGCAGAACCTGCAGGATGTTGGCTACAAAGTAAACCTGCAAATGCTCGAATTCAACGCCATGTTTGACATCCTCGAAGATGTCGAGAACCGTGACTTCGATGCCGCTCTCGGTGGCTGGGGCCTTGGCTCCGATCCCGATGGTTCCGGTATCTGGGGTCCGGACAAAGAAGAAATCTGGAACTTCGCCGGTCTTGACAGCGACGAAAACCGTCGTCTGCTGAGAGAAGGCGTCGCAACCTTCGACACAGACGAGCGCGCTGAAGTTTACAAAGAGTGGCAGCGTCTGCTGTATGAAGAAGCTCCGTATGTATGGCTCTATGCCAACGAAGACGTATACGTCTACAACTCCAAGCTGCAAGAGTTCAAGCCGAACCCCTTCAGCATCTGGTGGGACGTAGAACTCTGGCACTGGGCTGACGAGTAAAAATCAAAGAGCCGCTGACTTCAGTCGGCGGCTCTTTTTTATTTGTTATTTTTGTTCCAACTCAAGCAGGTAACGCTTAACATCCAGGCCGCCGCCAAAACCGGTCAGTCCCCCAACGCCAACCACCCGATGGCAGGGGATGATTAGGGCCAGGGGATTGGCGTTACAGGCGCCACCCACGGCCCTGCCTGCCCGGGGGTTGCCGATTCTGCGGGCAATTTCACCATAGGTCTTGGTCTCGCCCCAAGGTATTTGCAAGAGTTGCTGCCAAATCTGAACTTGAAACGGAGTGCCGTCATACTCCAATGGCAGAGAAAATTGTTTTCGTTCGCCAGCAAGATACTCCTGAATCTGTTTTTCTGCCGTCTCAAGCAGCTCAGAACTGCCTACAGACGGGTGGCTGGGTGAAAATTCCACGCCAGTGAGTGCATTAGCGCTGGCAGCTAGGCCCAGGGCGCCAATTTGGGTATTAATCACTCTGTAATACAACTGAATCCCCCCATTATCTTGTTCTACTGTCCTATAATACCATGGTTTTACATGCGAGAATTACGATTACGTTTATTTCGCCAATAAAATTTTACATGATAATTACAATTATAAAACAAACGCACCTGAGCGCGATTATACGAAGGAATTCCAACCTGTTCAGCCGTATATATGTAATAGAATTTGATTCATTTGAGTATTTACTTGTCCCAACAACTGTGCTATTTTATACAGAAGCGTTTTAACAATTTAGTCCTGTAAAATATCACTTGGCAAGCGCATGGATATTATTGCTTGTTCCTGTTCGAGGGAGGTGCTGCTATAATACAGTTATGAAAATAAGAATCATTCCTCGGTGTGCAGTCAGTTTGTCGATTTTTATCGGAATGATTCCCTTTCTTTTTTCATTCTATAAGGAGGTGTGTGTATGTATCAGTATATAATTCGTCGTATTCTACAATCAATTCCGACCCTGCTCGGAATCACAGTCTTTGTTTTTTTAATTATCAATGCTGCACCCGGTAACCCAATGTCCCACCTAGTTGACCCCAACATGACTGGAGAGGACCGGGCCAACCGTCTGGAGGCACTAGGTTACTATGATCCGCTTCCGGTCCGCTACGCCACCTGGATTACAGAAGCTGTTCAGGGCAATCTGGGTTACTCAACCCGTTATTCCCGTCCTGTAACCCAGCTTATCTCAACTCGGATAGTTCCGACTTTTTTGCTGACCTTTAGTTCTATGTTTATCAGTGTGTTGATTGCGGTGCCAATCGGGGTGTTCTCGTCCACCAGGCAGTATTCGAAGATGGATTATTTCCTAACTGTGCTGGCGATGGCGGGGATATCGATCCCAGTGTTCTTCTTAGCGATTCTCGGTTTACGATTATTCGCCTTCGACCTGGGATGGGTGCCGCTGGGCGGTATGGTCACCGC
This sequence comes from Bacillota bacterium, assembly GCA_009711825.1. NCBI lineage: Bacteria > Bacillati > Bacillota > Bacillota bacterium. The sequence goes on from VEMY01000014.1 coordinate 28,665, forward strand.
TGGTCGAGTTCATACCGGCTTCTTTGACTACGCCCTGGACGTGCTGCATCACCTGATTATGCCGCTGGCTGTTCTTTCTGCGGCTAATATCGCCACCTACATGCGCTATACCCGTTCCAGCATGTTGGAAGTTGTGCGACAAGACTATATTCGTACCGCCCGGGCCAAAGGTCTGAGCGAAAAGGTCGTTATTTATAAGCACGCGCTCCGGAACGCATTAATTCCTGTTGTCACTGTATTTGGACTCAGCCTGCCCTTCCTTTTCTCCGGCGCAGTTATCACCGAAACTGTGTTTACCTGGCCGGGCATGGGCATTTTGAATGTCGAAGCGGTCGGAACCCGTGACTACCCGTTGCTGATGGGCATCAACCTCTTCTTGGCGATATTAGTGCTCCTTGGCAACCTGCTGGCCGACATCATGTACGCGGTTGTTGACCCGCGCATTCGCTACAACTAGGTAAAGGAGGGATTTAGATGAGTGAATTGAAGACCACTAACGTTCAAACTGAAGCTAATGTTAAAGCAGATGATAAAATTGTCAGCCCCGGATTAGTTGTCTGGCGGCGCTTTAAGCGCAGTAAAATCGCCGTTGCCGGACTCTGTGTGCTGATTGCCATTACTATTGCAGTTATTCTGGCACCTGTCCTGTCTACCCACGACCCCAATGTATACAGAAACGTTGCTGAAGATAAGTACATGGGGCCATCCAGCAGCCACTGGCTGGGCACCGATGACATTGGCCGTGATGTTTACTCCCGCCTGCTCTATGGCGGCCGCGTCTCAATGTTTGTTGGTATTGTCGCAGTTTCAATACAGGTAACAATTGGTGTTATCCTTGGCTCCATCGCTGGCTATGCCGGCGGTATAGTGGACACGCTGATTATGCGGCTCACCGATATCGTTCTGTCCTTCCCGTTCCTGGCATTGGCGATTGCCGTTGCGGCGATTGTCGGTCCCAGTATGTGGACCACCGCTTTTGTTATCGGATTCCTCAGTTGGACGGGAACGTGCCGGATTGTCCGGGGGCAGTTCCTGCAAATTAAGAGCACTGAATATATTGAGGCCACTAAAGCCCTGGGTATCAGGCGGAGCAAAGTTGTCTGGCGGCACATGCTGCCCAACGCCATGGCACCGCTCTTGATCAACGCTTCCATGGCTATGGCCAACGCCATCCTTGTCGAAGCAGCCCTTTCCTACCTGGGACTCGGAGTTTCGCCGCCACAGCCCAGCTGGGGGAACATGCTGCAATCCGCAAGAAATATGACTGTTATCATCCGCTACCCACACCTGTGGTTGCCGCCGGGCATTGCAATCTTTATTACCGTGCTGAGCATCAACCTTGTGGGTGATGGCCTCCGGGATGCCCTTGATCCCCGGCTGAAGCTGTAGGAGGTGCATATAAATTGACTGAAAAAGGTAAACTGTTGGAAGTAAGCAATCTCAAAACTCAATTCAATACCGAAGACGGCCTAGTTAAAGCTGTTGACGGTGTAAGTTTCTCCGTCAAGCCCGGCGAAGTAATTGGCATCGTCGGCGAGTCGGGCTGCGGTAAAAGCATCACCGCCATGAGCGTGATGCGCCTGATTCCTAAAACCAACGGCGAAATCCTCAAGGATTCATCGATTAAGTTTGCTGGCCGGGAATTGACTACCCTGACCGAGCAAGAAATGCGCGGCATTCGTGGCAACGATATCGCGATGATTTTCCAGGAGCCCATGACATCACTAAACCCGGTTTATACGGTCGGTAATCAGATTGAAGAAGTTGTCAAGCTGCACCAAAAGCTGGACGATGATGCTGCCAGGGCCAAGAGTATCGAAATGATCAAGCTGGTCGGAATCCCCAATGCCGAGCGGATTGTCGACGCCTATCCCCACAGCCTGTCCGGCGGTATGCGGCAGCGGGTCATGATTGCTATGGCTCTCTCCTGTAACCCCAAGCTGCTGATTGCTGACGAGCCGACCACGGCTCTTGATGTTACAATCCAAGCTCAGATTCTTGAGTTGATGAAAGAACTGAAGGAAGAATTGGATTCAGCGATTATGCTCATTACCCACGACCTGGGTGTTGTCGCCGAGATGGCCCAGCACGTTGTCGTAATGTATTCGGGTAAAGTTGTGGAAGACGCTGATGTTGTCTCTTTGTTCAAAAAACCGCGGCATCCCTATACCATCGGCCTCTTGAATTCCAAGCCCAAGGTTGAAGAGGAACAGAAGGAGAAGCTTTATTCCGTTCCCGGCTCGGTGCCCAACCCATTGGACCTGCCCTCAGGATGTTACTTCCACCCCCGGTGTGAATTTGCCACCGACAAGTGCCGTGAAAAAATGCCGGAACTGGAAGAAGTGGCGCCCGGACACACTGTGCGCTGCTGGCATGCGGATAAGACTGGAGGTGGCAAGTAATGGCTAACGCTAAACAAGAACCGATGATTAGGGTTGAAAACCTCAAGAAATATTTCCCGATTACCGCCGGTATCTTTTCCCGGACGGTAGGTCATGTTAAAGCTGTTGACGATATAAGTTTTGAAATCATGCCCAAAGAGACCCTCGGTCTGGTGGGTGAGTCCGGCTGCGGTAAAACCACCACCGGGCGGACAGTGCTAAAACTCCTTGAACCAACCGAAGGTGATGTCTACTTCAAAGGCAAAAATGTCTTTGAAATGAACAACAAAGAGCTCAGGGACATTCGCAAGGAAGTCCAGATTATCTTCCAGGATCCCTTCGGCTCTCTGAATCCGCGGATGAAGGTCGGCGACGCCATCGGCGAAGCGCTGTTGGAGCATGGCATCACCAAGACCCCCAAGGAGACCATGGAGCGGGTCAAGCACATCATGGAAGTCTGCGGTCTCGCGCCTTTCCATTATCGTCGCTACCCCCACGAGTTCTCCGGCGGTCAGCGTCAGCGGATCGGTATCGCCCGGGCCCTGATTCTCAATCCCCAGTTCATTGTGGCCGACGAACCAATCTCTGCCCTTGACGTCTCCATCCAGGCCCAGATCATCAACCTGCTGGAAGACCTCCAGGAAGAGTTCGGCCTCACCTACTTGTTTATCTCCCACGACCTCTCAGTGGTCAAACACATTTGTGACCGGGTTGGCGTTATGTATGTAGGTAAAATGGTGGAGCTCGCGCCCAAGAAAGAACTCTATGATGAGCCGCTCCATCCCTACACCCAGGCCTTGCTCTCAGCGGTGCCAGTTATGGACCCGACAGTCACCAAAGAGCGGATTATCCTCAAGGGCGATGTTCCCAGCCCCTCCAATCCACCCAGCGGCTGCCGGTTCCACACCCGCTGCCCCTATAAAATGGACATCTGCGTCGAACAAGAACCGGAATTTCGGGAGGCACGGCCGGGCCACTTTGTCGCCTGCCATCTGATTAAATAGGAGCTGGTACCTCTGAAAGATCGGAATCAACCGCCGTACTATAACGGCCAGAATGATCGGGATGATGAAGAAATTCCCAAGTTCACCTGGCAAGATCGCCTGGCTTTCATCATTGCCCTGTACAAAATCATTCTACCCCAGTTGTTACTACTGGTCGGAATAACGATTTTGGCCCTTTGGATTCTACTGAGATTCTGGCTTCACTAAACAACAAGGAGCGTATCCGCGGATACGCTCCTTCTCTTTTGCCCATTCGGGTGCCCATTCGGGGACGGAGTTTGATTGCGCCATTAGAGCGATATCCGCCTGTACTTATGGAGATGATACTATTAAGCTGTTCCCTTCGTGGTATAATGAGGAAAATTATACTAAGGATTTGATCTAATGAAAAAAATGAGACTGGATAAACTTTTGGCCAATTCGGGCCACGGCAGCCGCAGCGAAGTCAAGACCTTGGTGAAAGCGGGACGGGTGACGGTGAATGGCGCCGCGGCCGCAGGGGCGAATATGGCTGTCCACCCCGAACAGGATCTCATCCAGGTGGACGGTCGGGAAGTGCATTACCAGAAATTCTATTATCTGATGCTGAATAAGCCTTCAGGGGTTGTCTCAGCCACCCGGGATAATCTGCATTCCACGGTTGTGGGTCTTGTTCCACCGGAATTTAGCCATCTTGATTTGTTTCCGGTTGGACGCCTGGACCGGGACACTGAAGGACTGTTGCTGCTGACCAATGACGGGAAACTGGCCCACCGTCTGTTGGCGCCGAAAAAACATGTACCCAAGACGTACTATGCCCGGATCAGCGGCCGGGTCGGTGCTGACGATGTTGCTGCCTTTGCCCGCGGTATTGAACTGGAAGACTTCACAACTTTGCCCGCTGAGCTGGAGATACTTGAGGCCGGCGACGAGTCCCGGGTCTATGTAACCATATACGAGGGCAAGTTTCATCAGGTCAAGCGAATGTTCGCCGCCCTAGGCAAGGAAGTGCGCTACCTGAAGCGCATAGCCATGGGCGGCCTGGCCTTAGACCCCGCCCTTGCACCCGGCAAACTGCGGGAATTAACTGCCGAAGAATTGGCCCTGCTTGCCGAATGGAGGTAAACAAATGAATGACCACTACTTCAGCACCGATCCCAAAGCCGCCCACCAGACGGCGATTATCGATTACTCGTTGAAGGGTGTAAACTTCCGCTTCCGCACCGACAGCGGCGTTTTCTCCCGGGAAAAAGTCGACTACGGCAGCAATCTGCTGCTGAAAACTTTACCCAATCTGCAGGGGGAAGTTCTGGACATGGGATGTGGATATGGAGTAATCGGCGTCAGCCTGGCGCGGCTGAACCGGGACTGTCGGGTGACAATGGCAGATGTGAACCGGCGGGCCCTGGCCCTGGCTTTGGAGAACGCCCGGGATAACGACGCTCTAAACGCCCAGGTCATCCACAGCGACGGATTTTCGGAAATTGAAGGTTTATTTGCGACAATTGTCAGCAATCCGCCGATTCGGGCCGGCAAAAAGATAATTTACCAGATGTTCGAGGACAGTCATAATTTCCTGGAAGAAGGTGGCCACTTATGGCTGGTTATCCAGCGCAAGCAGGGTGCGCCTTCGGCTGTGCGCAAACTGGAATCGGTATATGGCAATTGCACAGTTGTGGATAAAAGCGGCGGCTATTGGATTATTAGAAGTCAAAAATGAGGGGTTTTAGCACCCCTCATTTTAATTTAGAGCATAATTTGCTTGCGCCGGAAGGAAATCAGGGTCAGGGCAATTCCCCCGACCAAAAACACAGCTATCACAAGCAACGGTGTCGTCAGTTCGCCAGGGGAACTGAACTTGACAGCAAACGGTCGGCAATCATGAAATGCTCGGCCTGAAGAAAGTAGCGAACCTGTTCAAGGCCGACCTGTCCCAAAATGACCAGGCCAACCAGGTATCCGAGAGCGGCCATAATCACCCCGGCAGTGCTGTTGAACAAGGTGGCAAAGAAGGAAATCAGAACCACAAAGGCCATCAACGGCACAGAAGTTAGAAAAATGAAGCCTGTAGACCAGAGCAAGACGCTGCCGGCAGAAGCAAACTCCAACTGCCCGGTGACAGTTTGCAGGGCCAGCGGACTGGCAGTATCAAAGAAAAGGTACCCAGCCAGGAGCGCAAAGACGCTGGCGGTGAACAACAACAGCAAGAGATTCAGATACCCGGCAACCAGCTTGGTGGCAACGATTCGAGTTCGCCCCAGGGGCCGCACCAACAAGGTTTTTAATGTGCCGGCGGAATATTCACCGGCGAACATTTCCGCGACCGCCAGCACCGCAAACAAGGGAATGAACAAACCGATTATCCCGCCCAAAAACAGCACCGGAAAGAGCAGGGGGTGAATGGCAGTGGTATCAAAATCCGCCTCCATTTCAACGCCTTCCACCATTGTGAACTCACTGAACGCATATGCCAGGAAGAGGGCTAGGGCAGCCAGAATTACCACGGCGATACAGGTTTTCTTTTGATGGGCAAGCTTGATCAATTCCCACTTAATTAATTTAAGCACTATGTTCACCTTCCTCGCCAGCGGTTATTTCCATAAAGAATGTCTCCAGACTCGGGGAACCTGGGAAATTCCTTTGACCAATACATCATTCTGCACCAATAATTTGTTGATGTCTGCCGCCCGGTCCTCCCCGGTCTGCACATTGAGAACGTCACCCGCGAGTTCCACATTTTGAATCCAGGACTGACCGACCAAAAGCGCGCGGGCAGTCTCAGGGTCATTGACAATGACTCGCAGTTGGGCGCCCTCGCTGCGCAGCAGGTCGCGGACATAACCTTCTCCAACCACCCGACCGCGCCTGAGAACGCTGACCCGGTTACAAATCAGCTCTACTTCGTGGAGCAAATGACTGGACACAAAGAAGGTAATTTTATGCTCAGTGGACAAGCGTTTAATCAGCTCCCTAATCTCCACTGTACCGTGGGGATCAAGGCCATTAGTCGGTTCGTCCAGAATAACTAAAGCCGGGTCTCCCAGCAACGCCTGGGCGATGCCCAGCCGTTGTTTCATAGGGAATACTTGCTCACTTTGTCATCAGCACGTTCCGCCAGCCCAACCAAAGCCAAGAGCTCATCGGCCCGCTTTCGCGCCACCCCTTGGATATCCGCAAATAGGTAAAGATTTTTGCGACCGGACATGTATTGATAGAGCCCGGGATTTTCTACAACTGAGCGACATTGGCTAGGGCACGACTCGATTCTCGGGCAACGTTATGGCCGCAAATTTCCACCTGCCCGGCATCGGTGCTGATCAAACCTAGTATCGCGCGGATTGTTGTTGTCTTGCCGCTGCCATTGGGGCCAAGAAACCCATAGACATCACCCTGATTAACTTCAAAAGACACCTGGTCTACGGCTCGTAGCTTGCCATAGGTCTTAACAAGACCGGAGACCTTTAACACAGATTTCACCATTTTACTGCCTCCATTAATTCATTTCCGCCAACTGCTCACCAATTGAGCGTACCAACTGGCGGAACTCTGATGGGGAAAACATTTCCCTGTTGGTTTGAACATAAACGGCCCAGTCGCCATCATACCAACCGAATTTATGATGACTATTGGTCCTGTACTGGTTGAGGCCACGGTCGACGAGATTTATTGCCCGGGACATCATGCGCAGAGAATCGCCGCTGGTCCACATCGCCAACATTGTACGGGGGCTGGGACCGCGATAGATACTGATATGAACAGCCCTGCCGGGACCGGCCCACTGACCGGACAGCGCTTCACCATCGCTGAGTGCATTCGAATCCAGTTCGCCGCGCTGCAAGCCATATTCCGTCAAATCCAGATTCATAGCCTGTTGGACGCTGACATTGTCGCCCGGCACCGGCGGCACGCTGCCGCTAAACCAATCAAACATCCCCAGCCCAACAGCCGCGCCCAGAGAACCCACCGTCACCAGCAGCACCGTAATCACAGCGATCATCCACGGTCGTGGTTTAGTTGGATTTTCCACAACCAAGGTTTTGGCAACCCGGTCAAAGGCGCGCTGACGGCCAGCAAGAAACAGGGCAAAAATCGCGTCAATTAACAGCAGGTTAAACCAGAATGGAATCCGGCGCAGAAAACTTTCGGCAAATCCACATGGCCGTCCATCCTCCCGGGTCACCAGCAGCCCGGTGAAAAACTTACCGGCTGTGCGGCCAAACATTCCTTCGGTAAGAGGGAAGTAGAGAACAATGATTCCTATAATTGTCATTATGCCGAGGACCAACACCAGTGTGCTTTGCCAGGCAACGGCGTGAACCAACAGCCAGAGCACCGCCAGAATCGGCAAAAGCATCACCAAAATGTCAAGGGCGAAGGCCAGAATCCGGCGCAAGTGCCCAGCGGGCTTCAGGGGAAGATCGGCCGCAAACTCTCGGGCCAGTTCCGCTGGCACAGGCAGCGCCCCCAAAACCTTTGCTGCGCCCTGCTCCGCAATCTTGGCCTCATAATCGCCGCGCAATTGTTGAATAATGTCCTGCCGCCGCTCTGCAGGCAGCAAACGCAGTTCCCGTTCCAAATCCCGCAAATACATTTCCAAGCTACGATACATCAAGAGCCACCTCCAAGCAATTTTTCCATTGCCACCACTAAGGCCTGCCATTGGCCCTTTTGGGCAGCTAAATTTTCTTTGCCGAGTTCAGTTACACAATAATACTTCCGGGGCACACCCCGCCCCTGGGTCTCCCAGCGAGCCTCAATCAGGCCGGCGTCCTCTAAGCGATAAAGCACTGGATAGAGACTACCCTCGGCCAATGTCAGCAGACCGTCGCTGCGCTCAGCAATGGCGCTCACCAATTGATAGCCGTATTGTTGCCGCTCACTGAGCAAGCTCAGCAATACCATCTCCAAAGTGCCCCGCTTCAGTTCGCGGATAATCTTGTCATCCAATCGCGCCCCTCCATTCACATCAATACTTTGTGTAAACAAGTATATGCGATAAACAAACACATTGCAACTAATGTTATTTTTTTGTAACAAACCGTGATGACTAATTGTAATCTTGACCTCGCTCACAACTGTGGTCTATACTAAAGGCAAATGATAGAAGCGGAGGGGATAAAGTGATTGCGAAAGTTTTAGGCGGCGGGTGCAGGAATTGTCATGTGCTGGCGGAACGAGTTGAGCAGGCAGCCAAAGAATTGGGTCTTGAAGTTACAATTGAGAAGGTTACTGATATCAAAGATATCATGGAATACGATATAATGATGACCCCGGGATTGGTCCTGGATGAGAAGGTCGTGCTTTCGGGCAAAGTTCCGTCGGTGGCGGAGCTAAAAGAACTTCTGCAATAGCAAAAAGCCGGTTTGGATAAACCCAACCGGCTTTTAATGTGGACTTAATTCAGGTCGTCCGGGTCATCGTCATTACCCCTGTTATCGACCCGGGTCTTAAACAAATCGCCGAATTCGCCCTTGGCAAAGCCCTGAAGCTTGCGTTTCATCTCGGGCCAGCTGCCGGCGCTGACATACAGGAAAATCCCGCCACCGACAATGACAATGGCCAGCAACCAAAGGATGGTGGTAAACGCATTGCGCCCACCGCCATCAGCGGCCTGGGCCGCCGCGCCCTCACCATACAAATATGTGGAGAGAACATCGGCAAACAGCACAACCGACTCCTGGGCAGCCTCACGGTCGTTCTCGTGGGTTCCCACCTCTATGAGGATCGAATTGGGAGTCATGTCCTGGTTGTAATTGCCCTGGGCCGAGAAAATACCCTTGACCAGACCGGGGTATTTTTCATCGGCCAGCGCCTTCAGGTCCTCGGCAAATTGCTGAATCACACCCTGGTTTTGGTTCTGACGCCCAACCACAAGCTGGATTTGCACCATTTCGCCCTGGCCTTCCACTTCCCCCAGATACTCTTCGGCGGGAATCGCATCCCGGTGCACATCGATGGTGGCATCCACTCCCTCCTGGAGCAGCTCCTGCACCGTGTCCCGGGACCGCTTATAGGCGCCGGCATCGTGGGGCACATGGGTCTCGGTGGATTGGGCCACCTCCACCCCCTGATCCTCCAAGGCCTGGGCCAAACTTTCGGCCACGGTGATGATGCCTCCCCCATCGGGATCGCTCTCCACCCCGTCATTGGGAACATAGGCCTCGGCACCATGGGTATTGTAGACTGCTACCCGCCGGTTAACCTCTCCGTCCTGTTGCACAGGTTGGGCGCTGGGCCAGAGGCCGGTCAGGAAGGACTGAATACGGCTAATTAGTGAACCTCGTTCCTCCCGGTCTTGCACCGCGGCAGCATAGGCCGTATCTCCTTCCACCTGGTAGACCTCGAACTTGCGGTTATCAATACCAATCCAAGTGTCCCCTTCATGGACAATCCGGGCGGTACGCATAATCACATTGCCCTCTTGATCGACCAAAGTGTAGAAGGAGCCGTCATCCCGTTCCGTCAAGTTCAGCTCACAAAAAAACTCTTCTATTGCCGACTGCTCTTCGGCGATAACAGCTCCCGGTAAAGCCAAAGCGACAACCATCAACAAGAGCAGCACTTGCCTCATTTTGGACGCCCCTTTACTTCTCATCGTCGTCATCCTTCTCACGGCGCAGCGGCACGACCTTGGGCCCGCTGAGCCCCTTTTTGAGATTGCGGGGCCGGTTTTTGCTGGGTCCGCCCTGAAGCCGTTCCTGGGTCTCGCCAAATATTTCCGCCAGGGCCACTGCCAGAACGCCGACGATTACCACGCCGTCAAACAAACCGGCGCCGCCAATGGTGACCGAGCTCTCGCCACCGATATACGCCACTTCAATCCGGGATACAACATCAAACAGTATCATCGAACCGACACCGGCAATAAAGGCGCTGCGTCGACTGCGTCCGGCCAGATAACCGGCAGCAGCAGCAATCACAGCCCACAAGTACATGGGATCCACAGGTAACACTTCAAAGGGGTGGGCGGGCAATAATTTGTTAGCGCCGTATATCGCGGCCGTGGCGACCAATGTCGCGATAATCGCGCGATTACGCTCGCCGGCAGTGCCAGCCCGGACCAGCAAATAGCCGACCAAAACCGCAGGCACAACAGCGCCGCCGATATTCACGGCCACATTGGCGGTTATTGGTATCTCCGGCAACATATTGCCCACTGCCATAGCGGCAATAAAGAGCAGCGCTTCCCGGTCGGTCAGGCGCAACCGGTCCAATACCCGCTGGGCCACCCCGATGTAAATCAGGATTGCAACAACAATCAGGGTTGAAATTCCCACAAACATGTCTGCGCTCCTTTACAATTTTGTTTGAGACGTACTTAAATTACCCAAAATGCGGGAAAATCAAACCCTGTGCACAAAAAAAGAGCCGCTACTGCGGCTCATACTCATCATAAATTTTCAACGCTTTTTTATCGGCTTTGCCCTGGTCAACCAATTGCCTGATTCCAGTCCTGGCCAGGGCGACATAATCGGGATTAAGCAAATTATGTGCTTCCAAACGGGCGGCGAACTCGCCAAAAATTTGCTTCTCCAATTTGCCGGCCAGGGTTTCACCAAGCTTTGTCGCCGGCTTGAAGGGTAGATTCACGCCACCAACCAAGCCCCGGAGCTTGCCGGCCAGTCCCGGTTCCGTCAACACCTGGGGCGCAAACACCTGCCAACGGTTGCCGGGGTAGCGGACCGCGCAAAATTCGACCAATAATTCGCTGGCGCAGCGCTCCTGGGCAAGTTCCACCGCCAGGGCCGAGACCACGTCAGGCTGGGCGGCCAATAATTCCAGCCGCTTCTCGACACCATTTTTCAGACCGGCCACAGTGGTATCCAGGCGCTTGCTCCGCTGCTCCAAGGCCGCAAGGCGCTTATCCCGCTCCGCCTTGAATTTTTCCAGCCGCTCCTGTTGTTGCTTGCGGAACTGCTCCAGATTTTGCTCCAAGTCTTTGGCCGCCTGTTTTTGGTTACGGTCTAACTCGGCAATTTTTTGTTCGGTGCTTTTTATTTGGTCACGCCAATAGTCATCGCCGTTGTCCTTAAATCCCTGTTGAAAGCGCTCCAGTTCGCTGCTCAACAACTGTCGCTTGTCTGCGAACTCGTCTTTGCTCTTGGCCAAGGCAGCCTCGATTTCCTGGGCCTTGGTGGCAATGGCAGCATCCACCTCCACCTTCAGGTCCTCCAACGCCTTGCTGCTTCCATCCCGGGTCTCCTGGGCCGCCTGCTCAATCTGGCTGGTCAGCTGGTCCCGGCGGGCATAAATCGCCGCCAGCGCCTGCTGCCAGGCCGCAGCCGACTCCGCATAGCGCTCCAATTCTTGCCGCAACTGACTGACGACCTCGTCGGCATCCACCGGCTGCTCCAGTTCGGCGCCAGGCACATCCGACTCAACCTCCTTGAACAAGGGCAGAATTTGATCTACCGGCATCACCAGCCCGGCGATTTCCAAGCTGCGAGTGTTTATATCCACCGCCTTTTTCGTCAGTTGCTGACATAGGCTGTGAAACCCCTCTTCACTGAGATCATCACTTAATTCCAGATCCGGTTGCGCCGCAGTGAGGCCGAAACGGACAGTGCCGGCCAGTAAGCCCTGGGGGTCCACCACCAAAGAACGGCAGCCCTGTTCGGTATGGTACCAGCTCACGGTGCGCAGGGGCACAGAAAACCGGGACACAACTTCAATCTCCTCGTATTGGCGCCGCCCCGGCAATCCCTTACCCTTGCGGTTGACCAGTGCCTGGCCCAGAATCGCCGCGGCCTCGGCCTCCCGCGCCGAGGGCAACATGTCTAATAAATATGCCATATTAAAAACCTCCTTCCCCTATTATTTTCGGTGTTCAAGAATAAATTTCCTGCTTTAACTATTATTCAACAAACTCTGCCAATATACCGCACCAACGGAGGACCAACGGAGGACGGTTCTCGATTGGCGTTCTCGGAATCTCCAGGATAAGGCGCCAATCGAGAACCGTCCTGAATTGGCGTTGGCAGGAAAAGGGGGCTGCGACGGGGAATTTGTTAGCAGGAGGTGTCCGCCATGGCAAAAGTGCTCCGGTCCCATCGATATTCCGGCCTGCGGGGACTAATCTTTAAGCTTACACCACCGGTTCTTAAGTTGAGCCGCTTATTATTGGCAGCAGCAGCTTTATTAGTGTTTTTCTCCTGGCAGCGACAAGTGTCGGTCCTACTCTACCTTGCGGTCTGGGCTTTTTTCGGCACCCTGGGCTGGAGTTATTATACCCGTAAGCTGCTGATACAGCATCAAATTACTGCTGCCGGCCACGGGTTGGAGGGCACGGTGGCGAAAAAATTGTCCGGCCTGCCCGGGGAGTGGCTGGTTGTCAACGACCTGGCCCTAAAAACCCGGGGACCGGTAATTCAGATTGATCACCTGGTGCTCACGCCCGCTGCGGCCTGGGTGCTGGAGACCAAAGCCCAGAAGGGTGAGATTATCCGCTCGGGCAAAACGGGCGCCTGGCTGGTCCGCAAACACGGCGAAGTAAAAGAAATGACCAATCCTCTGGCCCAGAACCGCACGCAAGTCCAGGCTGTCACAGAGTTGTTGGCCCGGGAGAAGTTTAATTTACCTTGTTATGGGCTGGTGGTGTTGGACAATGATTCGTTTGCCAGTTCCCGAGTGATACCGCCAAAAGAAATAAACAGGGTGCTGGCGGAGAAAACCCAACGTCTGCCAACGCGTCTGAACACGAAACAACTACATAAACTGACACGCCTGGTGCTTGACCGGCAAAGTCAGCGCCGACCGCAATGGCGGCGACGCCAGTGGCCGGGCCTGGTATTTGTGGCGTCGGTTCTGCTGCCGTTTGTGCTCTGGCTGCTCTTTTGGCTGGTACAGTAAAACACCGGGGAAAAATCCCGGTGTTTTACTTGCAGACATATTTCATCAGAACCCTGCTTCTTCGTCAACAATTAGTACCCGCATCCTCAGGGGGTCTACCTGTCCTTCAATAACCAATAGATTGTTGCACACCCGGTGGGGATGCCGACATCGATGCAAATATTTGTTTCTGCGCAGGGCGGGTTAAAGCCTGCCCGGCGTGCGTTTTGAGGCGCCGCCTGAAACCTGGCCCGCTCCACGGCTGCCTCGAAACTTTCGGTAATCTTTTGACGCCAACAACTATAATTACATAATCAGGGCCAAAGGTCAGGGCCGCGGCCCTATTCCCGCTGTGGTCAATATTGACAATCCTGCCGTCCAGGGCAATGGCGTTACTGCCACTGATATACCACTGGGCCAGGAGCGCCTGCTTTTTTAGTGATTTACTCTCTTCCCGAGAGCTAGCCAGGGTTTTGTCATAAACAGTATAGCCCTTTTGCAGCAAGGTGTCGGTGAGGTTCATCGCTTTTATGGTCTGGGAGTTGCCAATACCGACGCTGACATTATCCGGCAACATCGATAGTATCTCCGCCTTTGCCTCCGACAGGCCGGGGAGAAATTGCGCGTGAATGTTACGTGCGGCAAGGTTAGCAATTAGCTGTTTTGTCTCCATCGGAATCTCCTCTCAGGCTATATGTGGGCAATATGTCCCTTGATCTGCCCAAAGCAATCCGCTCTACATCGAATAACCGCCGGAGATATTAATCCGTGGGACAGCTGGGATTGGCGCCGCCATATTGCTGATAGTGGACTTTGGCTTCGGTATAGCGAGTTTGGGCCTTTTTCTCTTCAGCCGGATATCCCAAAGCGGCAAGGCCCAGAGGGAAGATGTTTTCCGGCAGCTTGAGTTGGCGGCGAATGTCTTCTTCCCGGTCCAACACTGGGTGCACACCCAGCCAGACGCCGCCCAAATCCAGGTTGGCGGCTGCGATGAGCATGTTCTCCATGGCCGCCGAACAATCTTGAACCCAGTAGCGGTCACCGGTTTGGTTGCTAAGGCTGACGGCGGGCTCTCCGCAGACAGCAATACACAGTGTCGCTTCTTTGAGCATTTTCGCATACGGATGCACTTCCGCCAAATTGTCTAGGCGTTCCCGTTCGGTTATAACGACAAAATGCCAGGGCTGGCGGTTGGCAGCCGATGGCGCCGCCATTGCCGCTTCCAGCAAGGCGGTGACCTTGTCTTGCTCCACCGGTTTGTCGTGGAATCTGCGAATGCTGCGTCTCCGGAAGATAAAGTCTAATCTGTTATCCATACAAACGCCTCCTCGTATAATATGTTTAGAAAGCATATTTCTCTAAATTCCCAGTAATTTTCTTCCACTTTCCCCCTTGCTTTCCGAGGGGGAAATCTTATTAAGGGGTTGGATTTTTCGGGATGTTCCCAGACAAT
>VEMY01000015.1 GCA_009711825.1 Bacillota bacterium
TGTCGAGTTTCCTAGTCCAAAACAGTAAATATTGTAGTCACAACACGTTTTTAGGCTCATGACGGGTTAGCCCCTGTGTCATGGGCTTTTTTAGGCCTTTGCTGTGTCTACCACTGTACAATGCCAGACAGAGCTAGATTGTCCGGTTTGTCTTTAAACAGAGAATAAATAGATTTTGTGTCAGGGTCAACATGACCAAAGAAAATAAAAATTAATATTTCTTCAATAAATGCAAGGAAGTAATTAAAGAGCGTTATTCTTACCAACCAGGTTGAGTCGAAAAAAAAAGATGCCAGCACTGTCAGGCAGACGTAAGAGCCGGGTATGCATCATTACCGGTTTTTTAAATAAGTAACCGGAGATTGCGAAGGACAGCCCGAGAAGGATAAAGAATCCCCAAAGAAAGACGATGTTGGCGGTAACCACCTCGGGGAACAGGTGCCAAAGAAACCATGCGGATGCAATGTAAAAGAAGAGGTCAGACACTGAGTCGTAAATTTTGCCGTATGGAGTTACTTGATTAAATCGTCTGGCAAGTAAAGCGTCAAAGAAATCTGTTGAGCCCAACACCAGGTAGGCAGCGAAAAAAAACCAGGTATGTCCGGCCAAAACCAGCCAAAACAGAATCGGAAGTAAGACCAGTCGGGATAGGGACAGGGCACAGGGCAAGTTTAGTTTGAGCAAACGCAACCCTTCTTTCAGTTTTATGCTCTCATCATAGCATATGGAGTCGCAGTTGCCAAAGCACAGCAGGTAATTGAGAGACTATAGCGAATATTCTCCTTATGGGAGGGGTTGCCTTGCTAGCTATTTTAAACAGTTGCACAATCTCCGGGTATGAGGGCATACTTACTAGGGTCGAAGTCAATGTCGCCCGGGGATTTCCTCATTTTGAGATCGTTGGCCTGGCTGACACAGCAGTTAAAGAGTCGAGGGAACGGGTGCGGGCGGCTTTGGGCAATACTGGATTCAGGATGCCTGACGGCCGAATTACCGTAAACTTGGCGCCGGCATCTGTGCCTAAACACGGGCCAGTTCTTGACTTGCCGATTGCCCTGGGGATATTGTTGGCCAGCCGTCAGATACCCGACTCGGAGATATTGCGTTCGGCGATGATTTGTGGTGAATTGTCACTGGAGGGGTTGGTCCAGCCAGTGCGCGGGGTGCTGTCAATGGCTTTAACTGCCCAGGAGCAGGGACTGAAACAAGTAGTTGTCCCCGCAGCCAATGCCGATGAGGCGGCGGTGTTAGAGGAAATCCAGGTCTACGGAGCCGAAACCCTCACTGGGTTGACAAAGACTGGTCATACCTTTACACCCTGGCAACGGGGTAAGAGTCAAGAGAAAGCGCAAACGGGAAATGATTTTGTCGACGTCAAAGGCCAGCATATGTTAAAACGCGCCTTGGAAATTGCCGCAGCCGGTGGACATAATATACTGATGATTGGCCCGCCTGGCTCAGGAAAAACAATGCTGGCTAATTGTTTGCCGTCAATTATGCCTCCGCTTACATACAACCAGGCGCTGGAAGTAAGCCGGATTTACAGTGTGGCAGGCCAATTGGGGGACCGGGGATTGATAAGACAGCCGCCTTTTCGCAGTCCACATCACTCTGCCAGTTATGCGGGCATTGTGGGCGGGGGCGCCGTGCCCCGTCCCGGGGAGGTCAGCCTTGCTCATCACGGAATCCTCTACTTGGATGAGTTCCCTGAGTTTCGCCGGGAAGTGATTGAAGTATTGCGGCAACCAATGGAGGCTGGTGAAATTACCATCGCCAGGGCCCGGGCCAGCTTTCGGTTTCCTGCCCGATTTTTACTGGTGGCCTCTGCCAATCCCTGTCCCTGTGGCTACTATGGAGTAGAGGCCGCGGAATGCAGATGCTCGCTGAGCCAGATCCAGAGGTACCGCGCCCGGTTCTCCGGACCGATACTTGACCGAATGGACATCTGGATTGATGTGCCGCCGGTTAGCTACCAGCAATTGCGGGATAAACAGGAGACGGAGCCATCCAGCGCTGTTCGATACAGGGTGATCCAGGCCAGGGAGGTGCAAGCCCAACGCTTTGGCGCACCGGGGGCAGTCAACAGCCAGATGGACCCTGGAGCTATAGAAAACTATTGTGGTCTTGACAGGGAATCGGAGCGGCTTCTGGCCGCGGCGTTTAACAGACTTAGTTTCAGCGCCCGTGCCTACCAGCGTTTGTTAAAGCTCTCGCGGACAATTGCTGATTTGGCCGGTCATGAACAGATACAGTTTATCGATGTTTCCGAAGCTTTATCATTCCGCAACCTCCATTGGGAAAGGATTGAGTAAAATGAACCCCATAATCTCTGCCTGTCATCTACACGTGGCGGCCGTTCTCAAATTGGGAGACTCGGCGGTTGATGCCACCGCTGGCAATGGCAACGACACCCTCTTTTTAGCCCGGCTGGTTGGAAAACAGGGGGTTGTACATAGTTTTGATATTCAACAACAGGCCATTGACAACACCCAGGCCTTATTACATGCCCACAGCCTGGAATCTCAAGTGCGGCTTCACAAGCAGTCTCACACCGAAATGAGCAAATATTTAATGCCTGGGACCGTTGGTGCTGTACTGTTTAATCTTGGATATCTTCCCCGAGGAGATAAGACGCTGGTGACAAAACCGGAAACGACAGTTATTGCCTTGAATGCGTCTATATCACTGCTCCGGCCAGGCGGCTTGGTTGCGATTGTTACATATTCCGGTCATTCAGGCGGGGAAGTCGAGGAACAGAAAGTGGCTGAGTTTTGCGGCGCCCTTTCTTCCCGGGACTTTTCGGTTCTCAAGCTTGAACTGATAAATAAGCCCAACTCGCCGCCTCGATTATGGCTGATTTATAAGGCTGTTAAATAACAGTTATGCCCCCTGTTGCATATGCTATAACACATCAATAACAGGGGGCTAAATTATGTATCTGCGTGGACAGATTGTCGACCGGGACACGGGTCAGAGTTTAGAAGGAGTGTTGGTGGAATGTTGCGGTAATCAAGGGTGCTTCCACACATACAGCAATCGCCGGGGCAGATTTCAGCTCAAGGATTTGAGGCCGGGGCATTGGTCAGTGGCGATTGTTAGGCCTCCCTATACCGAGAATTACAGCCAATGTTTCGTTGGGAAGCAGGATGTATTTATTGCCCGCAGCCTAGAGCTGCCGGGGCTGGATGATGACCCCGCTGTGACCGGTTAATACCCCAATACAATCAAGCTGTCTAAATGGCTTAAAAGATTCTCGGTGTTATCCCGAATTCGTTTAGCAGTCAGCTCAAAAGAGTTTTCCGGGGCATTGCGGACAATTCGCCGAATTGGGACACAAATGATTCCATGGCTGACCAAACTCGATTCCAACATTTTGTACAGGGCAAGCCATACTTTTGTATAGAGATTGCTGCGCTCAATCTCAATCGCTATTTTCTTATCTGGATGATAAAAGTCCACCTCAAACTGGCTGGGGGGTTTAAACAGTGGAAACTGTTTATTAGTTACAGAGTGACAGAATCCGAGGCCTTTCAAAGTTGGCGCCAGCGTCAACTCTATTTTTTTACTCTTTTCATGTTTTGTGTCACGAATCATCTCAATGTATTCTCTGTGCTCTGCTATCGCGGTGAAAATATCATTAAGCACAGGTTGAGTAAGTTTGTTTTTAACTATATAATAGTAGGGATAATTCATTTCCGTGCTCCTTTAGTTGGCTTAAAAAGAAGGTGATAGAAATTATACTTACTGCCAAACAGATTTTTACTGGCGATGCCTTTACCGGGCCGGGGGCGGTAAAATTGCTGAGCAAAAAAATACATATGCTTTCACCTGTTCAGTCAGACGCCACTGCAGAATTAATTATGCCGGGAATAATTGATTCCCATGTGCATCTATTGGGGACCGGACTGGCGATGTTGGAACTGCAAGTAAATCATTGCCGTGATCTGAACGATCTACATAGAGTTGTGAACGATTATTTGGACCAGTTCACTGGCACCTGGGTGATCGGGCGCGGTTGGGATCAAAACAAACTTGGATTTGAACTTGACAAGAGACTTTTGGACTCGCTTTGCCCTGAGCGCCCGATGCTCATGTATCGGGTATGCGGCCACGTGGTGGCGGCCAATACTCAGGCGCTGGTTGCAGCCGGAGTTAATCGGCAAACTGACGACATACCCGGCGGGGTAATTAAACGAGATGACCATGGCGAACCAACTGGAGTCTTTGAAGAAAGGGCCATGGAGTTATTCGAAGGTAGTATACCCGTTCCTAAGCGGGAGTTAATCACCTCCGCTCTTGATAAAGCGATTAACTACGCGCACCGGTATGGCATTACCGGGGTTCAAACCGACGACCTGGAAGTGGTTGGCGATTATAATACGCTTTGGAGCTATTATCAGCACGCAATTGAACAGCTTCCTCTGCGGGTTCAATTGCACCATCGAATTCGCGCGCTCTCTCAGCTCCAGGAGTTTTCCTATATAAAAAAACAGCAGCCGGACACCGAGTTTATCCGGGTTGGCGCAGCTAAGTTGTTTTTGGATGGCTCCCTGGGCGCCAGGACAGCAGCATTACTGGCCGATTACAGCGATCAGCCGGACACTCGGGGCGTGCTGGTTTATGAAGATGCAGAGCTCAGGGAGATTGTCGCTTTCGCTGAGCAGCATTCTGTGACACTTGCTCTGCATGCTATTGGTGACCGGGCAATTGAGCAAGCTCTAAACGCCATCGCCGCTGTCAGAGGAGCGGATTCACCCGGACCGGTGAAACACCGCCTGATTCATTGCCAGGTTACCAATACCAGGCAAATTAAACGTATGCGTAATCTGGGAATAATAATCGAGATACAACCCGGTTTTCTACAAACCGATATGGATTGGGTTTGGTCCCGGGTCGGCACTGACCGCTTGCAGACCAGCTATTGCTGGCGGTCCTTGGCACAATCCGGGTTAGTCCTGACAGGAGGGTCAGATGCGCCAGTTGAAGATCTCAATCCCTGGCATGGAATAGCCACCGCTGTTACCCGAACCAATCAGGCCGGTGAACCTGCTCGGGGCTGGAACCGTCCCGAGGCCCTTGACCTACCTCAGGCCTTAACTGCTTATACCGCTGCAAGCGCCTTATTAATGGGGTCAGATTTCGGCTCTGTTGCAGCCGGGAAGTGGGCGGATCTTGCGGTGTACAACGATTTCGATTGTGACAAGCTTGCTGCTAATCGCCCTAACCGGGTGATAATTGCAGGGCAAACAGTTTATCAGAGGTGAAACAATTGACCAAACCGAAAGTAATGGTCGCCATGAGTGGTGGCGTCGACAGTTCGGTTGCCGCAGTAATTCTTAAAGAACAAGGATATGATGTGGTTGGCGCCACAATTAAACTTTGGCCCGAATACATCGAACCTTTAGATGAAGGTGGGTGTTGTTCGCTGTCAGCCGTGGAGGATGCCCGGCGGGTTGCGAACAAACTGGAAATCCCCTTCTATGTGTTAAATATGCAGGCTGAGTTTCAAAAGCTGGTAATTGACCGGTTTTCCGCTGAATATGCCCGGGGAAGGACGCCTAATCCGTGCATTGAGTGCAATCGGTCGATCAAATTCGGCAAACTGCTCTCGATGGCTAAGAAGTTAGATATCGAATATGTTGCCACTGGACATTATGCGCGCATTCATTTTCAAGACGGGCGTTATCGTTTATTGCGGGGAACCGACAATCACAAAGATCAGAGCTATACACTGTATGCATTGGGACAGGAGCTCTTGGCCAAAATTTTGTTTCCGGTCGGCGAGTACACCAAAGACCAGATTCGTGCCAAGGCTTCTGAAATTGGGCTGAGGGTGGCCAACAAGCCCGACAGTCAGGAGATTTGTTTTATCCCTGACAACGATTATAAACAGTTTCTTGAGTTGCATGGCCAGGTACATTCGCAGCCAGGGGATATCGTTGATCAACAGGGCAATGTGCTGGGAAGACATCAGGGGATACACAACTTTACTATTGGCCAGCGAAAGGGGTTGGGCATAAGCGCCGAAGCTCCCCTGTATGTCATTGATATAAACCCGGAAACCAATCAGATTGTGGTGGGGCATAATTTGGAGGTTTTCAGCCGCAGTTTTAGGGTTGCCGATTTTACATGGACCAGCGGAGTGACCCCGTCGGCGCCTTTTACAGCGGAAGCTAAAATTCGCTATCACGCCGATCCGCATCCAGCGGAGGTTATTCCCAGCGGGGATTTTGTTCAAATCAGGTTTTTAGAACCGCAGCGGGCAATCACTCCCGGGCAATCGGCAGTAGTTTATGATGGGGAGGAAGTTTTGGGTGGAGGTATTATCTTGTCCAGAGATTAATAGGGTATAACGGGTTGTACTTTATGGAGGTGAGAAGATGTCAAACAATGACTACACTCAACAGGAAAAACGGAAAATAGCCGCGGAGCGGGCCCAGGAGCTGCGCTCAACGATTCAGGACTATTTGGATGTCCGCGATTCAATCCCTTCCGGACGTGCGCTTGCAGACAGAATCAATCAACAGAAGCAAAAAATACTCACGCTTTTGGGCGGGGATGACAAAGATTGGGATAACTGGAAATGGCAAATGCGCAACCGTATTGCCGATGTCAACACCATGGCGCAGATAATAGACCTCACCGAAGAAGAAGTCGGACAAATCAACAAAACCGGGGCTAGCTTCCGTTGGGCTATTTCTCCCTACTATGCCTCGTTAATTGATCCCGATGATCCCAAATGTCCGGTTCGGCTGCAGGCTCTGCCCAGCATTCAGGAGTTAGAGGACGAGTACGGTATCCTTGATCCGATGGCTGAGGAGTTTACTTCGCCGGCGCCAGCAATCACGCGTCGCTACCCAGACCGTTTGATCATCAATGTAACCAATCAATGTGCCATGTACTGTCGTCACTGCCAAAGGCGCCGCAATATTGGGGAGGTAGACCAAAACACTTCTAGAGAGGATCTGCAGGCGGCCCTGGATTATATTCGGGCCAATCCCGAAATTCGCGATGTTTTGGTTACAGGCGGCGACGCTTTAATGTTGTCCGACCAGCTATTGGACTGGCTGCTGGGCGAATTGCATAAAATTGAGCATGTGGAAATCAAGCGACTTGGAACCAGGACACTGGTTTCAATGCCCCAGAGAATTACCGATGAGCTCTGTGCTATTTTAGAGAAGTACCATCCCTTATTTTTGAACACTCAATTTAACCATCCGCTGGAAATTACGGAAACTGCGGCTCAAGCGGCTGCCAAGCTGAGTAAAGCTGGCATTCCCCTGGGCAATCAAGCTGTTTTACTGGCCGGGATAAATAATGACTACAATGTAATGAAAAAACTGAACCATGAGTTACTCAAGGTCCGGATACGGCCGTATTATATTTTCCACGCCAAGAATGTCAAGGGAACATCCCACTTCGCCACCAAGATAGAAACCGGATTGGAAATCATGGATAAACTGCGTGGTTATACTTCCGGAATGGCAGTGCCAACATATATTGTCAACGCGCCTAAAGGGATGGGCAAAACGCCCTTAGTTCCTGAGTACCTTATCTCCTTGGATGGAGACAAGGCTCGCATCAGGACATGGGAAAAGAAAACCCTGGAGTATCCAAATAAGTAATTTCCACTCTGCCTCGGCTGCGGTCGGGGCTTTTGTTTGACAAATTGCCCGATACTTGTTATTTTTAAGAAAAATTTACTGGGGAGAGGGAATAATGTCTGGGGGTAATTCCGCTCAATGGCTGGCGGTGGCAAATATCCATGGAATCGGTCCACGGACAATAGCGGAAGTATACCGGAAACATGGGAACATTGATATTTTTTTCAATGCCGGAGCCAATCAGCTGGCCGAAGCCCTCGATACCTCTGTGGCAAAGGCCAGGAATATTATGGCGTCTATCGACCTGTCGGAGGCAATGGAAAAACTGCAGCTTTGCAGCAAACTTGCGATCAAGTTACTCACGCTGGATTCACCTGCATACCCGCCACTCTTAAAAAGGATTTATGATCCGCCGCCTGTACTCTATTACCGTGGCTCGCTTCCATGCTCCGACAAAAAATTATTGGCTGTGGTGGGTTCACGCAAGGCGACCGAATATGGCCGGGTTGTTACCGCTAAACTCACCGAAAACTTAGTTCGTTCCGGACTGGGAATTGTCAGCGGGCTTGCTCTTGGTATAGATGGAGCCGCCCATAGAGCTTGTCTGGAGGCCAAAGGTTATACAGTGGCGGTGCTTGGATGCGGCTTGGATCGCACTTATCCGGCAAAACATATACAGTTGAAACAACAAGTAGAGGATTCGGGTTGCGTAATATCGGAATTTCCACCGGGAACTCCTCCTGCTGCGGGAAATTTTCCTCGTCGCAATCGCATTATCAGTGGCATGTGTCAAGGTCTGCTTGTTGTGGAAGCTGCAGAAAAGAGTGGTGCAATGATTACTGTGGGGTTTGCTTTGGAAGAGGGCAGAGACGTTTTCGCAGTGCCGGGTAATATCAACAGCCCGCAAAGTAAAGGGACCAACGGTCTGATTCAGCAGGGGGCAAAGCTTGTTTTGGACGCTACGGACATTCTGGAGGAATATGGAATATGCTCCCTGCCACTGAATGTCAAGCAGGAGCCAGGCATTGACTCTGACCCGGTGCTTGAGTATATTGATTTTCAGGGCGTTACTTTGGATGAGCTGGTATTTTTAACCGGCTTGTCGGCAAATATCCTGCTGGCCCGCCTGGTCAGTCTGGAACTAAAAGGTCTGGTTGCCAGATTACCTGGACAGAAGTATGCCCGGTGTGCCGATTAGTCCTACGGTAACATGTCAACCCCCTAATTTATGAAATTGGAAATTATTTTTGCCCTGTTCCTTAAAAAAGGGTGCGCTAAAATTAACCCCAGCCCAGAATGTCAAAAACTGGGGAATGGCGAAGGAATCTGTCGGGGATTTCCTAATTTCCCACCTTCCTTCTTGGCGTGTAGATTTGATCGTTGCGTAGCAGCGCATCAATCAAACGCACAAGTTTTCTTGCGGTTAAGACGAGGGCTCTTTATGCTGGTGCTTCGGCACTTCATGATACTTCTTCAAATAATAGCTTCTAAACTCAGGTTCATATCTCATTACCGAGTTGGCAGCCTCAACAAGGTAAAACCTGAGGTAGCGATTACCTGATCGA
>VEMY01000016.1 GCA_009711825.1 Bacillota bacterium
ATATAATGACCATGGTTTTTGAGTTGGGACGCCCTGGTGCTGCTGTAATGGGTAGCACGCTAACGGGGCGTCCTTTCCTTTCATAAGATAAGGTCATTATACCTAGCAGTTGTTGGACAGGCAATACCGTCAACTTATGGGCTATATGGCTCAGCAAAAACACAGAATATCTCGTCAAATTAAAAAGCGGCGAAGTAATCTCAATTGGCGTGAATGATAATTATATAGCTAAGAATGGTAAGCACTACAAAGGAAACGCGGAGTACTTGCGGACATTTTACAATGTTGTCGACGGTATTGTGATGGGGCAAAACTGAAAAAGGTGGCAAGACGGCTATTTTGCCCGGGTAGAATAGCAAGTGTACACAGGGGCAACTTGATTGCCGGACAATGGACCTGTCCCCTTGTCCGGTTATTTTTTTTGCAATCTCTGCATAACTGGTTCCAGCGCCTGGATCCATGGTGTGAATCCATCATCTTCCCTGATGGCCAGTAATGCCATTTCGTTAAGCCCACCTGGGGTCATCTCTGCTGCCAGCCGATTAAGATCTCCTGCATCCCTGGCTTGTGCTGACAGGGCCTCGAAAAATGCGGTTGTATAGTCGGTCGCCTCTATTTTTGAGAGCCCTTGGCCAACGCCCCAATCTACTATTGCTGCCAGAAGAGCATTATAGGCGCTCATCAGCGCTGTAATCGCTGCCAGGGCTTCGATTTTATGCACGTCGTCTACGCCGACGATTTCGCCCAGGGGGGCAAAGAGATCCGCCACGTCACGGTCATTAGGATAAATGGCGATGGGGCCAATTCTGCTGGCTGCGAAGGGGAGGGGCACCATGTGCACCAGCGTCTGGGTCTCTCCGATCCAGCTGGCAATCTTGGGTAATTTGTGGTCCGACATCAGGTTAATTACTCGGTGTTCCTTGCAGAATTTTAACGGACGGATAATCTCCTCACCGAATTTGGGCACCACGGCTAGAACGACCCACTGGGCCCTGTCCACGACTTCCTGATTGGAGCCGGCTACAACTACGTTTTCAAACCTGTCTGCCAACTCACTGGCTCGCTGGGCATTGCGCGGTGATAGATATATCCTGTGCTTGAAATTAACGTCGGAACAGAAGCCAGTTACCAGTGCCGATGTAATCACGCCGGTCCCGATAAAACCAATATCTACTGCCATTGTTCGAACACTCCTCTCGAGTAGAGTCTTTACTGCTCCATATATTCATAAAAAGTTACCCAAACCCTAAGCTGGTCCGTTGGTTTTTGCGAGTTGAACTGTTACTTCCAATAGTAGCATCAACTATGGAAAATATTCAAGAAAAGAAGCAGGCGTTGAATTCGCCTGCTTCTAGATTATTTAGTTAAAGTAATGTTTGAAAGCGCGTACGATTGCATCGGCGGCGTTTTGGCGGAATTCATCGGTGCGCATCAAGGATTCTTCATGGGCGTTGGAGAGGAAGGCCAGTTCCAAGAGGGCCGAAGGCATGGAAGTTTGCCGAATTACATGGAAGCTCCCGTCCTTAACGCCAATATCGCGCAGTTTCAATGCGCCAACCAATTCACTTTGCATCAGATTTGCTAATTTAAATGATGCGTTGGAGTTGGCGCCATTGCGGAAATAGTATGTCTCTGTGCCGCCGATTTGCGGGCTGGGATGGGCATTGGCGTGCACACTGACAAACACCTCTGCTCCTGCAGCTTGAGCAATTGAGACACGTTGTGTCAGCGGGATAAAGACATCGTTCTCTCTGGTCATAATTACAGTAGCACCTTCGGCGCGCAGCTGGTCTGCTACACGTAGGGAGACATCAAGGTTAATTTCTTTTTCTTGCAGTCCGGTTACTCCAACTGCGCCCGGATCCCTGCCGCCATGGCCTGGGTCAAGGGCAATTACTCGCCCGTTCAGGGCGCCGTTCCCGGAAGACGCAGAATACTTGTGCGCATAGGCACCGGAAACCCAGCCTGTCCGGCCATCTGATAGTTTAACCTGGAGCCAGTTATTCTGTTCTGCCAAAACTTCCACCGTCTCGCCACGTAGTAGCACATCAATGCGTTCGTTGTTGGTAGAGGGGTCGGGTCGGACATTCAGGCCGTCTACGGTGATTCTGGCCATTTGGGTAGCTTTATCTGGTTGTGGCTTCGGAGCCGGCTCAGGTTTTGGTTCATCCTTGGGCTTCGTTTCCACAGCTTTGTCTTCTTTTGCTGCTTCAGTAGTTATTACATTTTCATCGTTGTCTTTTTCCGCATCCTCTGTAGATTCATCAATGGAATCAGGTTCCTCATCATCGGTAGGGTTCTCTTCAGTCATTTGCAGGTCTAGTTCTTGGTTCGCATCAAAAGCAGTGATGTTTTCACCATCATCGCCACTTTCATCCATAGCTTCAGAGCCATTACCGTTGATAGCACCAATAGCAAGGCTTGTCCCAAAGGCGAGTATCATCAAGGCGAGTAGGGCGGGGAGAAATAGCTTATGTTTTTTCATTATTGTCCACCTTTGTCCATTTTGTAGAAATGCTTTATGAGTTATGTTAACATGTCGACATAACTCCGGCTAGAAGTAATCTTTGCCAATAATATGGTTGGTTGGTAGACAATATTCTCTTGATATTTTCCGGATAATGCTTAACATTATTTTATATAGTGGTAGACTAGTGGCACAACAACTTTTCAGAACGATATTATTTTTGGAGGTTAAGATGCAATATAGAAACGCGACTTTTAGCTATATTCCCGGTGTTCAAGAATTGCAGAAAAGATATCATGTGTCGACAATAAGTGATGAGGACAGGCCCGACGGATTCGTGACTACGTTATTTACTGAAGAACAGTTTCAGCAACTGATAACAAAGGAAAACGGACTTGCAATTGCGTGTGATGGCAATAGAGTAGTGGCCTATGCCATGGCGGCGTCCTGGCAGTATTGGTCGGAATGGCCTCTCTTTCAACATATGATTGATGATCTGCCGAATACTGAGCATCTCGGTCAGAGGCTTTCTACGGAAAACTCCTATCAGTATGGTCCAATTTGTATTCACAGAGATTATCGTGGCACAGAAGTGCTACCGAACCTTTTTGAGTTTTCACGGACCCAAATGGCAACATGTTTTCCAATCATGATCACCTTCATCAATCAAATAAATACCAGGTCATATAAGGCACATACTGAGAAACTTGGTCTCGATGTTATCAAAACATTTGAATTCAACAATAACCAATACTATGACTTGGGCTATGACACATCAATGAAGACTCCAAATCAGTCACTGACCTAAAGAAAGTTCTACATGGCAGGTTCCGCTTTCCATAACAAAAGAATCTAATACGAACAGAGAACCAAATTGATAGGGGGTGTTCAGAGTGGAAATTCTTGCAGGGGCATTATTGGTTATAGGTATCTATTTCTTCTTTGACATGCAATCTAAGGTGAAAAAGTTAGAGAAGAGAGTCGAAGCATTAGAAAACACAGTAGGTAAATAAAACAGTATCAGTGAATCAGCTGTCAGCAGTCTTTTTAAGCAGGCTATTGCCAGCAGGATTGAGCACGAGTTTTTTCTTGGATAACATAGTATTTGGTTCATATAAATTACTCAAGTTTCGCACACCCAAAACCCTGCTGACCTCCTGAAGTAACTAGGTAAGTCAGCATTAAATTGGCCATAAAGCTCCCTAATGTGCTCCTGATTTAGTCTAGCCCTGCTCATGACATATACAGCGAATAGGCTGACCAATAATTGAAGAGCAGCAGTGAATGTTATGTCTTGCAGCTCATCGCA
>VEMY01000017.1 GCA_009711825.1 Bacillota bacterium
GCTGCTGTAATGGGTAGCACGCTAACGGGGCGTCCTTTCCTTTCATAAGATAAGGTCATTATACCTAGCAGTTGTTGGACAGGCAATACAGTCAACTTTTGGGCTATATGGCTCAGCAAAAACACCTTGGTGCGGAAATAGCTATTTATTTCTTCCCTCAAAAAAGCATATAGTGGCGAGGACTCCCTGCTGCTAACTTTTAACGGTTACCCCAATCTTTCAACAATTACCACCTGTCGATATCGCTGAAATTAATCAGGGTTAAGTCTATAACTCCAAAAAATACTTTTTGAAACTATAAAGGCCGCTCCTGTAAAAACGAAGGAACGGCTTTATTACTGGGCTTCAGGGCAAAATAAAACCACCTGCTGATAAAATACTTTTTATCAATAGATGGTAGATTTTATGGTGGAGATGAGGGGGATCGAACCCCTTACCTCTTGAATGCCATTCAAGCGCCGACCCCTATTTTTCAGGGGTTGAGGGGTATTTTGTTGGCTGTGTGTTGGCTGTAGCGGAACCGCTGGGCAATTAAAATAAAATAAAAAAGGGCCTCGCCGCGATAATGCAGCAAGGCCCTTTTGCATGTAGTCTATTCAGTTGGCGAAGATTTGGCGCCAGCATCGGGGGCAGGTGGCTCCTCGCTTTCAGCCTTGCCCTTAAGTATCTCGACAGCTTTAAGCAGCACGTCCGGAACCGGTAACCCTAACACTCCGGCGTTCTCGGTGATGCTAAGTAACTCATTGGCCAGGTAGAAGAAAATAGCCGCGTTCATGAACACCCCAGGATTACCCAGGGCGCGATCCACCTGGTGGGCAACAGCCACCAGCACAAAAATCATGATCTTAACAAAAATGCCCTTGAACCCGACTGCGGAACTCAGCTGACCGCGATACCCGGCTGCCAGCACGCCAGTGATGTAGTCCAGGATAACGAAAGTCAGCAGAATCCCCAGCAACGCACTCCACCCTCCCCATAAAAAAGTTGCAGCTCCACCTGCTACAGCAGCGACGGTTTGAAAAAATGGGTATTTCATTTTGAAACCTCCCGTTAGATTTGCCCTACAGGGCCTTTTTGACGTTGGCCAGCTTTTTCTCCAGGGCTTCGACGCGCTTCTCGAGTGCATCATGGTCAGCTTGACTGACGCCACCAGTGTTGACCGGCTCAGATACAATCAAAACGGTGCCGATCTCCAGGTTCCGGTCCTGGGCCGATGTCCGGTTGTTCCACTTACGCAGATCCTCGACAGTGACTCCAAACTTTTTGGCAATATCGTAAAGAGTATCGCCGCGAACTACAGTATAAGTTTTCATGTTGCCGGTACCTCCAAAATTAAAATTTGCCGGGTCGCCCCAAACTGGGCTGCCCAATGTGCTGCCGTTGTCGACACGGATTTCATAATGCAGATGCGGGCCGGTTACGTCCCCGGTGGTTCCGTTGGTTCCGATGGGGGTGCCGGTGTTGACTTGGTCACCCTTTTTAACCAGTGCCTTGTCCAGGTGCTGGAAAATATGCAGGGTGCTGCCGACTTTGATTGCAACCACCAGGCCGCGCCCACCCTGGGTGCCAACGTAGGTGACCACTCCGGGATAAGGACTTGTCCAGACATGGCCACGGGGCTTACCGCCAAAATCTGTTCCATTGTGCATCCGCTGATTGCCGGGGTTCATGGGGTCGTTACGCATGCCAAAAGGGCTGGTCACCCTGGCTCCGTGTGCCGGGCCGGTGAAGTATTTGACTGGGGTTGTCATTGGCTTGCCTCCTTGTCAATTTTTAGTCCGTCTCAGGTGTTTTTTGCGTGCTGTTTGATGGTTTTGAGCGTCATTTCTGCCGTTTTCGCTTAGTTTCCTTGTCCAGTTAACATAAACATAAAACGGCCACGCAGAAGCCCCTGTGACCGCCTTCAATCCTCGCCGAAGGTATTTACCCTTGGTGGGTGGTTTGCGGCTAAGAGCGGCGAATCTGTGCGTCCGTTTCCCGGCGTTTTGGTGATTTTCTCCACGATGACAGGAGCGGCGTAGTTTTCGGACTGTTTTGACTGCGACTTGCGTTGAATCTGCCCCAACCAGCGGAGAATGCAGTTTCGTTCTTGTTTTGAGTAGGCGTAGATACCGTTTTCGTCATGGACGAAGGGGCAAAATCCAGGCCATGTGGTTCTGATCAGCCAGGTTGGTTTTTGACCGTTAATAGTGAGCATGATTGTCTCCTGATTTTTTCTGCAAAGAAAAAGCCCTGGTGGGCTATTTATTGATTAAGTTGATTTTTAGCTCTCCCCTCGCCAGCAGGGAGAGGATGATCGCCACATATGCCAGGGGCACAAGGCCCCAGTTCCAGCTGAAAAGGATAACGTGGACGGCGAAGGCCAGGCATATGATTAGCTTCATTTTTAGTCGTTCTGCCAGTTTATATAAAAGTGGGGGTCGTTGCGGTGCCAGTCCATGGGGTTATCTGGCTTAAAAGGCTTGTCATTTATGCGGCTGTCCAGATAGGCAATCACGTCCGAACGGCTACCAAAACTTTTGCCCTCGACAATCTCACGAAGAAGGGGGTCGACGGTGAGCTCGGTGATGGTGTAGTCGGTGATACCATATTTTGCGAACCTTGCTTTTTCTTCATCGAGCTCCGTTTGGGAATAGATAGACTTTTGCTTAGCATTCCAGTAATTAGCCAGGGGCAGAGTGTTTGCCACCTTCTCGTCGCTTACTTCAATGCACCACTGGCCGAAAACTGCCTTATGGTCCCGCATGGCCACATGCACACCGTCAATGCTCAAATGGGCGTAAGGATTCGGCTCCGGCTCGGGTTCCGGATCAGGTTCGCCAGACTCCCCAGAGTCTCCCGACTCGCTTGGCTCTTCAGTCTCTATGGGCTCTTCAGGTTCCGTTGGTTCTTCCGGCTCAGTTGGTTCTGGTTCAGTAGGATCCTCCGGCTCAATGCGCTCAGCCGCTTGTTTTTCCAACTCATCAATACGTGCCTGCATGCGCTCCATCTCCTCCTCCTGCTGCTCTACCTTCGTAAGCAGGTCGATGACTAATTGATATAGGTCAACATCCCCGCCGGTTGCAGCCTTTACACCAATGGGGGCGATTAGTAGGGCAGCCAGGATGATGGCGGTTATTACCAGTAAGCGTTTCATAATCTCACCTCCTGGCTTATTCTACCATACTAATCAAAAAATTAAAACCTATTGCCTGGCGAGATGACGGTTCCTGATCCGCCATCAGCAATTGGGCCCAACGTGTTCCCGGACAAAGAATTATTGGTGACAAAGTTTTGCTCACCTGATATATCAATGCCCCAGCCACCGTTGTTGGTAACTTGGTTTTCTTGCGCCATATTGAAATCAACGCCTTGCAAACTGATCCCGTGGCCCACGTTGTCGGAGACAAAATTTCCTGTAATCTTGTTTTGTGGGGACCAGAAAAACACAAGTATCCCGTCCCAATTGTTTTCGCGAACGACGTTTTCGCTTACAACATTACGCCCAGACCTTGGGCCCAGGGCAATCAGGATTCCCGCGCCGTAGTTTTCCTCGCACGAATTTCCGGTTATGATGTTATGGCTGCTGTGGTAATCCTCCGTATCTGCCCACACAGAAATTCCAGATGCTGCGTTCCGGCTACATGTGTTACCCTGAACCAGGTTGTGCGAAGAGTACTCTAACCTTATGCCACCATATTGATTCTCGACGTCTCCGCTCCCTGTGAACTCTTGCCTACATTTATTAGAACTCACACTAGAACGCTCCGTCCTATATAGGTGTATGCCTCGGGCGCTATTTCGCAAGCATGTGTTTGCCTCAATGGTAATATCCTCTGAGCTTAAAACATGAATCCCAGACTCGCCGTTGTCATTACAAGTGCTTCCCAAGACAATAATCTCCGATGCGCTTTCCACAACAATCCCGCTGCCACTCAACTCTCGGCACGTTACATTCTGCAGCTTGCCGCCCTGGGCCTCAACCATAACCCCGGCTTGGCAGTCAGCCTGACCCTTGTTGCCATCGATAGCCAAATCGCTCACCGTCACATCGTTGCCCGTAACTGCGATAGCAGCAGATATGTCAGCCCCGTTCGCGACGCTGATAACCGTCCCGGCCCCCTGGCCGCTCACCTGCACGTTGTCGCGGTCAACCACAAGCGGGGCATCGATGCGCTGAGTGCCCTCCAGCAAAATAACCTGGCCGCCTCGCTCAGGCAACAAATCCATGATTATCTCCCAATGGTCGCTCAACAACTCACCCGCTGGCACGATGTATCTTGCGTACCATGGAACAAGACTCGTGTCCTCACTAGCCACGGTCACCGTGGCCGGTCCGATACCCCGGTTAAACTGGCGCCTGCGCCGGTCAACCCAGCGCTGCCACTCCTCTAAATCCTGAAGCCGTTTGGACTGTAGCGGGAGAGGGTCGCCAAGCTCGACTTGCGTCTGCTCAGGGGCCTTGAGAGGCCGGATCAAGCGCATCAGTCGGACAGACAGGTCTGCCACGATGCCTTTATGCCGGGCCAGCACATAGGTGATGTTGCCCAGCCGGATTTTCTCGTGGCTTAGTTTAACCGGCTCGCCTGTCTCGATGTCGGTGATGATAGCCTCGGATAAGTCTGCGACGGTCGCCTCGGCATGTATTTGGGGCCGGTTGCGCCTTTGCAAGACCGTCCATGTGCCCTGCAATACCCCCTCGGGCGTTGTGCCCTGGGGCTCGTGCTTGCCGAATCGGTGCAACATACCGCCCTGGCCGTCGGGAATACCGTAAAGTCGCCGTGCTTGCTCATCGCCAACCCAATTCTGCCCGCAAGGCTTGTCCGCCGGGTCTCCGTTGGCCCGGCTCCACTCCACTCGGCGAAAATCCATCGGTACGGGGTTGTCGTTTTTGTCGACCTCCTCGCCGACGGCGGTGCCAATAAGAGCAGTTTTTATCTGGCTAAAATCCGCGGTGATTTTGACTGATTGCAGGTTGTGGCCAAACTCAAACCTCATGCCCTTAAAATCGTTATCAATCTCCAATAGGTCAACGAATAATCCGTAAATACCAACCCCACCACGCTCTTGTCCGTCCATGGTGATGGTCAGACTGCGAAGCACAGGGGTGATTACAAAAGGTTGCTCTGATGTCAACACTTGCCTGCACCAGAGGAATTTGCCGGAAAGGTTTTGCCCTGGGTCGATACCGGGGATTGGCTGGCCGTTAGTGGCCTGCTCCCAGCCTGATGTCGGTGGGTTATCGCCGTCCTCAGTGATGGCGGTGTAAATTTCCAGGGTTGTTATGGAGTCGGTGCCTCCATCCCACTCAATCAGGGTGCTGTCTGCTCGGGCGAAGTTGTCGAGGGCAAGGGGCGGGGAAGTTCGTGTTCCCTCGGGCACGCCGTCCTGCAGTATAAGCCCGTCGTTCCAGACCTCGGTGCCGTCATGTTCCCCGTCCCCCCAGTCTGCCTCGGTTTCCTCGGTCCGGGCGAGCTGGGCAGGTTTGAGCGCGCCTGGCTCGCACCGGAACCTCAACCTCGCCTCGTATTCGCTCTCAATCTGCCTCAGCCGTTGCAAGGGATTCAGCAGTTCGCCACTCATGTCCTTGGTGATGCTGACCAGGCTGTCGTCGATGTCGCCTACCTGCCAACGTGTGCCGTCTAGGGCGTCGGCGATTGCGGTGGCTGGGGTTGCATTGGTCAGGACATAGCTTTTGGGCTCGCCGAATCCAAGCTCGTAGTAGAGGTGGTCGGCTTCGACTGATTTGACCATCGTGTCGCCGATGTCGGTGTCGGCTTGGCGGATGGCGAAAGGTTGGAGTGCGCCGTCCGGGTCGGGGATGAGGATGATGTTGCCGCCGGTGAGGGTCTCGGCGTCGGCGGCGGTGTGGTCGAAGCCAGGGTCTAGCTTGGTGTAGAGGTCGGCTAAGGTGTTCATTTCCATTTTCCTCGCGCCCATACTCCAATTGTAAAAATAGAAGTTGGTTCGTGGCCGTAAACGCGGAATGGCATTCTGTCGCCCCTTATTAACCCCGAGGGAGCTACCCAGTTGCTTGAGGAACTAGTCCATCCCCCGCCGACAACCCCCGCCTTTGCATCAAATTCCTCGCCCCCCAAAAATACAACAGGAAAATACCAAATAAGCGCAGCACTCCGAAACAATGCTCCTGCTGTCAACGTTGACTCTATATCGCCAAATTTATCATTTGCATCTTCACTTCCCAGCACTAGGTGACAGTCTGCTTCTCCGCTTGCGTATTTTTTATAATATCCGTTCTCGGGGGCATTAACGTGCAGATTGTCCTCTGTCAACTGCCCTCCATCTGCCCAGACTACATCTGTGCCGTCAACCATCACCCGTTTTATCCGTGGATGGTCGGGGAGGTTGGCTTGTTGGATTGGCACTCCTGTCCCAGATAAGGTCTTGACGGTGAGAGTGTATGTTCCCGTGGTCAGGTTTTGGACGTGGTATACCATGGGGTAGTCCGGGACTATCACGGTCTTGTTGCCGGTCAGCGTGCCGGTGAAAACCAGCTGTGCGTTGTCAGCTTGCTCGTTGGTCAAATCCATGTTGCCTGAGCCAGATGCGTCAACCACTAGCCGCCCGGCAATGCGGTTATCCACAATCTGGAAAAAGTCCTTCATGTAGCCTGCTTTGTCAAATCGCGTCAGGGTCATAAGTCTCCACCTCCTCTAGTGTAAGGTTCCAAATGTCTCCTAATGTCAAAGGGACTCGGCGCGCCGCAGTTGGCCCGGTCAAGGGATAGCCAAGGCTCAGGGTGTGCTCGCCACTGTCCCAGTCCTCGATGGTCTGAGGGTCGATGACGGCGTCAGGGTCAAGTTCGGTCAGTGCCCGCAGGTGCGGGTCTGTGACGATTATTTTCATCATAGCCACCTCTCTCGATATACATAACTCAGCGTTGCGTTGTCCGCGGTCAAAGTAAAAGCCCCCGCTGGGAGCAGGAACTGCCTGAGCTCGCTGTCGTAGGTCAGCTTGTCCCGAGCGTCAAGGCCATTGAGTGCCACCCAGCCCTGATTGGTGTCGATGATGACCTCGTCGCCGGTGATGAGTGCGGTCTCCAGCCGGATGTATTGGTCGCCGAGGTTGATTTGCAGGTGGTCGGCGTTGGCGGTCATGGTTGCGGTTATGCGGACTGGTGTGGGCGCTGTGCCCTCGTTTGGGCTGGCGGTTTTGGTGGTGGTGGCGTAGGCGTGGGGGTCGGGGCAGAACATAAAAATGTCGGCAAATCCCATGTGGATTATGTCCTCGGTCAAAGACCGCCCGGTCCGTCGGGCAAAATATTGCTTATCAGGCTCATCCTCGTAAATCAATGGCCCGACCTTCGTGTGGTCGAGCCATGCTGAGATGTTCCTGGCGTACTGTCGGAGTTGAAACTCGTCTGCAGCTTTTATCGCTATCCGAATACGGTGGGTTTCTGCTTCCAGGTCGGCACCCATGTCCCAGGTGCCGTCGCGGCCGATGACGTCTAAAGTCCTGTCCCTTGTTCCGGCAGCCAGGGGGCGTTCAACTTCCATCACCGACTCAATGCCAAACTGAGGGTCGGTGCTACTTAATCCGCGGAAACTAAAAGAGTCGTTAGTTTGTGTCATGCCCTAACCTCCTAACCCTTGTGGGCTCAGCGTGCGGCGCTGATTCTTTTCGCTGACCTCGTCGAGTTTACGCTGCACTCGGCCGTTATCTAAAAACTTCATGAAAGTATCGACCGACGCGACCAGCTGGCCGCGGTCGTTGACACCCTCGTGCCGAATGGTGCCGGAGATTTCCAGCTTTTTCGTGGCTCCGCCACCTCCACCGCTGCCACCAGCATCGGGGTTGTATTTTTTAGGTACAACAGCCTCGCCTTTATGGATCCACGCCAGCATGTCATCGGGGACAAAATTTGTGCCAGTGGCGAGCTTCGGGATTTTGGGGAACGAAACCTTGGGGATGTTGGGCAATCCAAATTCGCTACCGCCTATCAAGGGGACCCAATTGGGGACCTTGAATTTCGGGATCTTATTGATGGCGTTCCCGATGGCGTTGACCATCCTCTCAGCGGCGCCGATAATCCCATTGATGAGGCCAATGATGACATTGACCACTCCTTTGAGGATGCCGGCCATACCGTCCCACATCCGCTCCCAGTCGCCGGTGAAGAGGCCGATAAAAACGTCAAGGATGCCACGTATTATGGTGAGAGCGCCGTCGATGGTGCTTTTTATGACATCCCAGACGGTGGTGAGTATGCCGACGATGCTGTCCCACACAAATCCCCAGGCGACCATAATCCAGTCGCCCCACTTGTCCCAGACCCACTCTATCCAAGTTAGTGCCACGTCGATAACCGCCTGGATCAACTCCATCACCTGACCGATGATTGCCCAGATTTCTTCAAAGGCGTTGGTTACAAAGCCGATGATGTCGGCTCCCCAGTTGTCCCAAAACTCCCGAATATAGTCCAGCGCGATTGTTATAACCTCACGGATCACACCGATGACAGCCGTCACAACCTCCCGGATGGCCTCAAAAACCTCTGTCACAACTTCCCTGAAGGTTTCGCTGGTGTGCCAGGCGTAAATAAAAAGCGCGACCAAAGCCGCGATGCCGAGGACAACCAAAGTGGTCGACGTGAGAAGCCCGCCTAGCGTACCAACCAGGAGTTTTAGTGTCCCAATCACAGAAGACGCTGTCCTGTAGGCCATGGAAAGTCCCAGCAGGAACGGTCCAATGGCTGCAACAACGGCAATAATTACACCGATGACGGCCCTCATGCGGACGCTTAGCCCTGAGAACCATTCGGCAATTCTGCTCAGCCAGTCAACCCCTTTTTGCAGGGCTGGAATCAGGTAGTTGTTGAGTGCGGGCTCCAAATTTTTATATAGTTCCAGGGCGACATCAATAAGCTGGTCCTTAATCAGGCCAAGTTTATCCCAAAAGTTGTCGAGTTGTTTCTCGGCAACTTCGTCAGTGACGCCGCCTGCAGATTTCAAATCCTTTTCGTAGTTCCGGAGTGCATCCGAGTTGCCCATGAGGGCCAGGATACCTTCCCGGGCTTGTTTCGTAAAGCCCATCTTTGCAAGCTCGGCCAGTTTTTCCTGCTCGCTCATGCCGCCGAGCGCGTCTTCTAGGTCCTCGGTGATGTCCGCCATGTTACGCATGGTGCCGTCGGCGTTAAAAACATCAATACCTAACCGCTTAAAATCAGCTGCGGACTCGCGGGCGCGATCAGAGAGACCAAACAGAGTGTTAGTGAGCAGCGTGCCCGCAGCCTCACCTTTGATGCCCTGGTCGGCGAAAACTGCTAACGCTGCCACGCCCTCCTCAACCTCTTTGTTGACGGTATTTAGAGCGTTACCAGCTTTGCTGGTGAGTGATGACGCAAACTCCTCGGTGCTGGCGTTGGCCAAAGTTTGCGCTTTGGTAAGCGTATCGCTAACGCGGCTCATGTTCTCGATATTTTCTGCTGTATCGTCAGATGCCAAGCCAAGCGCGCTCTGGGCGTCAGTGAGTAAGTCGGTTGCCCGCGCCATGTCAAAGTTCCCTGCCTGGGCAAATGCGGCAACTTTTGGTAAGGCCTCGATACTCTGTGCAGCGTCCAGGCCGGCGCTGGCCAGAAAATAATAACTCTCCGCAGCTTCAGTTGCGGAGAATCGGGTTGTTTTGGCCACGGAGCGAGCAGCACCTTCCATGTCGCCCCGCATTGCGTCCGAGACGTCACCCATGATGGCCAAAGATTTAGTCATGGCTGAATCAAAATCGGCGCCGAACTTTATAACGGCGCCGGTCGCGGCCACAATGGGGAGGGTGACGTGTGTGGTCATGGTTTTGCCGACACGGCCAAGTTTGTTTGCCGTCCGGTTGAGCTTGTTTTCAATTTTGCCTAGGTCTTTTTCGAGGCCCTTTGCATCTGAGCCGATGCGGACTATTAATGATGCTAAAGTTGACACTTCGTCACCTCCCCAGCCGGTATTTAAGGTCGCGATACTCCCGCCGCGCCTGTGCGACGGGTTTCTTGGTTTTCGCCCTAGTGTAGTGCTCCAAGGGTTTTAGTCGTTTTTGCCTGCTCATGCTTTCGTTCCACCAAGCAACCGCTATTTGTTGTTCCTGGTAAGCATTTATTGCGGTGATCAACTCACCAGGGGTGTAGCGGCCAACCTCCCAGGGGCGAATCCCGGTTTTATGGATGTTCTTTTCTAACCGTTGGAGCCATTTTTGAAGACGGAAGTCAGCCAGCCCTTTTTCTTGCTGTCCGCTTCCGTCTCGGTGTTTTTTGCCTCGCCATCCCCGGGGAGGTCTTCGCCATCTCCGTTGCCAGGCGCACCTGCCTCGTAGATGTCGGAATCCTCATCTTCTTCATCCTGTTTGACCAGTCCGCTGGCAACGATCGCCTCGGTGATCTTGATACCGATTTTCTCGATATCGCCGCCGTCCTCGACAAACCTTTGAAGCATCCCGCCCACCTTTTCAGGGGTCAGGCGCCGGTGCTGCCATTTCAAGCCAGCCCACAGCATTACCCGTAAAAAACTCATGGACAGCTCTTGGTGCATTATCTTGCCAAAACCCATGCCCAGGCGTTCTTCGGCATCAGCCATTGCGTTTATGTCAATCCTCAGCCGGTATTGTTCGCCGTTGAGGGTCATCGGGACGTTCTTCATCGACTAACCCTCCCTTATACAATCTCGGTGATTTCGCCAGTGCCTTGCAGCTCAATGCTGTAGGTGGCTTCACCGTCGTAGGGGCCTTCAAGTTCGCGGCTAGTGACGAGCGCCATGCCCTCTTTTGCATCTTCGCCGCCCTCTTGCCAGCGGGCCTTTACCTTTTTGCGGTTCCTCATGGCCTGAACCAGCTTGTTGTAGGCCTCTTCGGACTCGACATACACGCCGTCGCAGGAGATGGACCACTCGCCAAAGCCATACTCATTTTCGTGCATCCTGCCGGGGGACAGCTTGGATGTGGTGCTTACGGTGTCACGGGACTCAGAGAGCGTTGCACCACGTTGACCGCCAACAGGAGTCCAAACACTTTCGGGGTCAGTTTCTGTCTCAACCAGTATTAAGATGTCAACGCCGGTAATCTTCTCAGGCATGTCTTTCACTCCTTTTCATTTTCGTGCCAGATGTTGTAGACTGAGGCGATTAGGTAACTGTCGACCTCATCATCGTAAAAATCGTCCTGGTCGTCCAGGGCAATTGACTTTATTGTCAAACCACCCATGTCGCCGCGAAAAAACCCAACCAGGGCAGTTTCGATTGCATCTGAGCCGCGGGCAGCGTCTAGTTTGCGCCTAGCGGCCACCGTGATGCTAACCCGAGATTCGGTGATGCCGGTCAGGCCCAGCTTGGAGCGTTTGCGGTCAGTAAACGTGCGGCTGACTGCGGCAGCGGCCGGCTGCTTGAATCCCTGGGGGATGGTTTCAGGAAAAACCCCCTTGAGGGGAGATTGCTTTATTGCCGGATGCTGTTTGAGGTATTGGATCACTACTTCGCGCAGCGTGTCCTTTTTGACTTCGGTTTGCTCGGTCATGTTACGGACCCCCTAACAATTCTTCGCAAGCCATTGGTAATCTCACGTTCGACGTCAGCTTTTTTGTTGATTACGGCGGGCTCAAAAAACGGTTTTGATGGCATCCTGCCGACACTCTTTCCGCTTCTGTGGTGTCTTTCGACTGTGCCGCTTTCATACAGATGCGCGTGGGGCGCCTTTTTCCGGTCGACGGCTGCAAAAGCGCTGCGGAACATGTTGCCGCGGCGCTTGCTTTTCTTGGCCACCAAGGACCGCTTAAGTCTACCAGTCTTTTTGCCTCTGACGCGGCCCCGGGCTTCTTTTTTAATTATCCGCGCGCCAGAGAGCATGACGTTCTCGACGTCGGTCGAATCTACTGCAGACAGTAAGCTTTTTATCTTCTTTTCCGCCGCTTCAACACCACGAACATCGACCTCAATCCGAAAACCCATTACTCCACCACCCGGCAGCGGCAAACGAGTTCGCGCCGGAGCCCTGTTGGGTCAGCAGGCCCGCCCACCAGTTCCAGGAGGCGATCACCATGTTGCAACCGATAACCGGCCTTAACCACGGCTGTATAGTGGAGCCGCACCTCGACGGTCGTTTCTGCGTGCTCTTGCTGAGCCGCGTAGAGGCGGCGCCCAGTGAGGTCGGTGACCTCTGCCCAGCGGGTGCCGACGTGGGGCCAGTCATCAATCACCTGCCCCATTTCATCGGTGTTCCCCTGCTCGGTTGGGTCAGGAGGGGCATAGATTTTAACCCGGTGTATCATTTTGCCGGCTCGCACCATATTACCCCTCCTCGCCGTTTTCTTCTCCATCTGTATCGCCGTCGCCATCAGGGTAAGAATTTTGGAGCTGGCTGATTAAGCTTTTCCTGGTGTCTGCCATCTCCGAAACGCGAAAATACCAGTCGTGGATCCACGCGAGCATATACAGCCTGGCCAGCGCATTTTCTTCGCTGACATTCTCTGTCGCGTTTTTTAGCTGCTCTTTTGCTGCAGAAAGATAGCCCTGGAGCAGGCTGATCTCGTCAGGCGGTAAATCGTCCTGCTCCAGTCTCAACCACGTGATTACCTCTGGTAGGGTGAGTGCCATTGGTCACCCTCCCTTACTTTTTCTCGGCGTTGGACTTGTCCTCAGCCTTTTTGCCTTTGGCCTCAGCCTTCTTTTCCGCCTCGGCCGGCTCGGCGACAGCAGCTTTAATCAACTGCTGCCCCCGGGCCTTGGTGACTTCGATTTCCTGGCCGGGTTTACGGTGTTCGCCGGTCTCCCGGTCGCGGAAAGGGTACTTAACAATCATTTTCATGGCTTACACCTCCACGGTTATATGGCCGTACTTAGCGGCGCCAGTATCCCACAGGCGAACATCGTCGCGGGAGATTGCCCGGAGCTCTAAGCTGTCACGCCGCCAGGCTTCGCCGCCCTCGCGGGTCGATGCCAGGGCAAAGCGGCCGCGAGTGAAAAGGACAGCAGTCTGAGCCAAGTTGCCGATGAAGAACGGGGCGTTGGTGACCTCGGGGTCACCCTCGGTGATGTTGGACAGGTGCCGGTTAGAGACAACGCCAATCGGACGGCTGAGTAGCATTTTCTGGCCAGGGCGAGTGATGTCGTCCTGGAGCAGGTAGCGGCCCTTGTCGTCTTTGAGGGTGTCCAGCCAGTGGAAACCGCTTTGGTTGGTGAGGATCATCGAGGTGTTGCTGATGGCCGGGTCCAGCTCAACGTTCAGGACGTACTTGATTTTGTCGATGTCGGCGCCGGTCAGATCGTCAGGAGTCAAGCCTTTCAGCAGCGCGGTGATCAGAGTGTTCTTGGTAACAACGCCTTTGCGGGCCAGCCAGTCAATCACATACTGCAAGATGTTTTGATCGCTGTCAGCCAAAAGCTCACCCGTCAGCGGCAGGTATCCAGCACGTTTGACCAACTTATAGGTGACCGGGGTGAATTTGGGGTTGTCGGTCTTTTGGATCTCACCGTATTCCTCCACCTCAGCAAAAGGAGTCATATCTTCGTCGAGCTCAAGAACCCGGCTGCCGGATGCGGTGTTGACGGTCTCAACCCGGATGTACTGCGACAGGTCGTTAAATTGCCGCATGAGTTCATTGATTCGAGTTTGGACGTCCTCAGGGATAATCAGACCGGCATCGCCATCGGGCTCTCCGGTAACATCGCCAGAGTGCATAACCGCCTTGTAATCACGAACGATACCTTGTTCGTCGGCGTTCAAAGGCTTATTCCGGACGGCCTTAACGAAGGCTTTTTTATAAGCCTTGGCCAGCTCATCACGGTCCTTCTTTTCGCCGGCGGGGGCAGCATTGTTAATTTCACGCTGTTCCTCTTCGCCCAGCTCCTCCAGCATCTTGATCTGGTTCCGAATGTTTCTGACTTCCTTCATCTTGTTCTCGGCCTTGGCAGTTTCGCCCGCAGTGATATGATTGCGGACCTCCTGCTCGGCGTCGGCCAGCTTTGCTTGCAACTCACGCATTTGCCTTTTCATGGTTAATCAACCTCCTTTGTTTGGTCGACCGGGTTCCCGGTCTCTAGTTCTAATTCCAGTGCCAACAGTTTAAGCTTGTCCTCCTGGCCCTTAGCCTCAGCGGGGTCTGGCTCGGGGTTAGGGTCGGAGGTGTTGGGGTCAGGGTCAGCTAGGGTTGGGTCAGGACCGGCTGCTTTGGCCGCCACCAGGAACTTCGGGGCTTTGTTGTACCGAGTTAAGTCCATCTCCTGGCCGTTAATGACGACTGTCCGGCCTCTGACGCTTGCTGCTACTTGCTTGGACTCCTCGACTTCATCAGCAAAGCCCGCCTCAACAGCTTCAGCAGCGGTCAGCCAGGTTTCAGCGTCCAATAAATCAATGATTTCCTGATCATCCTTGTCTGTTTTGGTTTTGTAGGCCGCCACCATGCTCCCCCGGATTTGGTCCAGGTCGTCAGCCAGCTTGCGGAAATCGTTAGCCTCCCCGAAACCAAAGGTCCATGGATTGTGGATCATAAGCATAGAGTTGACCGGCATGATGATTTTGTCGCCGGCCATGGCGATAACGCTGGCGGCAGATGCTGCCAGGCCATCAATATAGACGTTGATCGTGGCGCTGTGGCGTTTGATTATGCTGTAGATTGTTTGTCCGGCAAAAACATCACCGCCCGGGGAGTTAATATACACACGAATTTCGTCAACATCGCCAAGCGCGTCCAGGTCTTCCCGGAATTGTTTTGGGGTCACTTCGTCTCCCCACCAACTGTAGTTGGAAATTTCGCCGTAAAGCAAAA
Source organism: Bacillota bacterium (assembly GCA_009711825.1). Taxonomy (NCBI): domain Bacteria; kingdom Bacillati; phylum Bacillota; species Bacillota bacterium. The sequence continues at coordinate 14,732 of VEMY01000017.1, forward strand.
CCTCGCCAACCTTTTCGTCGCTTGCGGAGTTACGGATTGTCCAAAACTTTTCAGCCTGCTTGCCCTTCTTGCCCTTCTTGTCCATTTTTCTCACCTCCCTCCCCGGAGTTGGTTATCTGTTTTTCGATTAGCTGTTCCAGTTGAGACAGAGGGACCATTGCTTTGTTAACCAGTAGCATGTCGCCACCGTCAAACGGCGCAAGCTCTTCTTTTTCTCTGGCCTCATTGGGAGCGAGCATCCCACCCTGGATGCCCTTCCTGTAAGCCTCCATCCTGGTGCCAATGTCCGCCCGGAGAATGGAATCGACGTTGAAGCGAATGTAATACCCCGCCTCGAACTCAGACGGGGTGAACAATTTGTATGTCATTTCTTGCTCGTACATCGTTAAGATTGCTTGCAGCGTGTCGGAATAAAACTGCCGCTGCTGGTGCTCAATGTTGGTGTGGGTGGAGCGGTCCAGGTTGTTCAGCTGGTGCATTTTTATCCCGAAAGCGGTGGCAATCTGGACGGCGGTCAGCTGAGCGTTTTCCAAAAACTGTGCATCGGCCATGGTCAACTGAAGCTGTTGGAACTGGTACCCAAAGGGGAGCAATGCAACCCTGTGGGCATTTTTAAGGCCCGCCGCCATGCGTTCAAACCGCTCCCGAAACTTATCCTCGGCCTCTTTATTTAAATCCCCGGTATAGTGGACAATGCCCTTCGCCTGGAGGCCTTGCTTAAAGAAGTCCCGAATGTACTTTGTGCCAGAGGCACCGGCCTCGACCAAGTATTTGAGATACATAAGCGGCGGTACGCCAGTTATCCCGTCTAGGGTCATCGCTTTTAGGTGGATGATCTCTTCGGGATCCAGGCGAATTTCATCGCCGCCCGACTGGATTACGTACCAAACCCGCTTTTGCCGACCAAAAATGCCGGCATCGTCAACCCAAATTTGGACGTTCTCAGCATCAACTGGCCAGAGGTGGCGGAATTTACCCTTGTCGGGACCGCTGCGAACAACTTCGGGCACGATATATGCGTTACCGTGGAGGTTTCGCTGCGCTTCAGCGGCTCGGAACATGTCAATCGCAGTCATGTAGGGATTGGGCCGGTTTTTAAGTAACGGATAAAGCGGGTGTCCGGGGCGCTTTTTTATGCCCTGACTGGTCTCCTCGAAGATTTTACAGGGCAACTTTGCCACAGACTCACTCAGAATCTTGATACACGCGTAAACTGTGGCCTCTTTGAGGGCGTTTTTGCCACGGAGATTGATTTCGTCAGGCTGGATGCCTAGCATCTCCAACAAGCGGCGGTCGCCCAGCTCAACGGTTTCCGCTTCTGCGCGTACGTTTATTGTGTTGTGGACCAGGCGCCGGAATAACATAGCTTACGCCCCCTTTACTGCTTATTGCCTTGTTTGCTTTGCTGCTTTAGGCCCGCGGACAGTGCCAGTCCTAAAAGAACCAGGACGCCGCCCAGGGTGTAGTTGCCTGCCAGTGGGCTGAGCATAAAAGATGCCCGGACGACAAAGCCCAGGCCCACGAGGACCAGGATGTCCTCAAAATACTCGGCTAATTTTCCCCGCAAAAAGAGCGCCGACGTTTTCGCCAGCGCAATGATGCCTGCTCCCATTTTAATCACCCCATATTTTGTCGAGGAATTCTTCCTCGGCGTATTGGTTTGGATCCGGTTGGTAAGTATCGCCATGTATCGCCCGGACCAGAGCGTTGATGATGGCCGCCAAAAGGTCAATTCGTTGACTGTCATCTTTGTGCTTTTTGCTGAGCTTGATGTTTCCGTTGTTGTCCATGATTTCGATGGCATTATCGACGCACCAAGTAAGCAGCGGGCTCCCGTCGTGGACCAGTTTGCCTTTAAGCACCAACTCACGGAAAAACTTTGTCGGCTCCGACAAGGTCTGCACGCCCTGGCGGATCTCCACCCGGGTGTAGCCATCCTCCTCAAGCTCGCCGGTGAAGTGCGTGGCGTTATATGGGTCATAACAAACTTCTTTGACGTTCCACTTCTCGTCCATCTCTATGTCGTATATATGGGTTTTTATATAGCTGTAATCAGTAACCGCCCCAGGGGTAAGAGTGCACCAGCCTTCCTTGGCCCAATATTTATACGGAACGCGGTCTGAGTGCTCGTGCTGCTGTGCCCTTTCTTCAGGCATAAAGCCGTGAGCTGACACGGCGTAACGTCCATCCGCTAAAGGAAACACAAAGCCCGCTGCCGTGAGGTCAGTGGTTTTTGACAGGTCAAGACCCACCCAGCAGACTTGCCCTTTGACAAGCTTGAGGAACTCTTCCCTGGACACCGCCAAGGCCTTGTATTTGTCCATGCAGCCGGACATGTACTTGTTCTCGGAGTCTGCTTGCCAGAGATCACAACGCTTCGTAAGCCATTCCCTGATTTTACTGGGGTCTCCGGAACCGAACGCCAGGTTATATTCGGTCTCGATTTGGTCCAGCAGGATCCGGGAATATTCGTTGTCATCCTGGAGGATGGGGTTTGCTTTTACCCAGTTGGTTTTGTCGTGAGGGTCATCGTCCGGATCCAGTTCGCGGATCATAACGTAGTAAGTCTCATCGACGATGTCGCCCTCTAGGATTTTCTTGCAAATATCGTATTCCTTTTTGCAAGGGTTGTTTTCAGCGTCCTGTCCGGCCGTCGTGATTATGGCCATGTGAGATTGCCACCGTTTACCAAAGCCGGAGAACAAGACATCGTGAATCAAGCTGGTGGGGTGTGCGTGGTATTCGTCGATAATTACCCAGCAGGGGGCGCCGGAGTCTTTGTTCTTTGTGTCCTTTGAAAGCGGACGGATAAAGCCACCCCGGCTCTGGTGGCTGATATAAGTCTCCTTGATGTTTAACCGCTTACGGATGTCGGGGCTGCCTTCGGCCATCAGTTTCGCATCGCGCCATACACGCATTGCTTGGCCACGGTCAACCGCGGCGCACTCTACTTCCGGGCTGCTCTCATACTGCCGGAGTTCTGGCTGCCCGGGAGGGTATATGCAGTCACCTGCCATACCATATAGCCCGATGCCGGACATCTCGGTTGATTTTACATTACCCCGAGCCCGCATGTTAAAGGATTTTTTGAACCGGCGGGCGCCAGAGTCTTCATGCACCCAGCCGAAGATGCTGCCAAGGTCAAATTTTTGGAACGGCACCAGCTGGATGAGTTGGCCAGACAGCGGTCCCCGAACGTGCCGACAGCACCGCTCGAACCAGTCGAAGACTCTATCTGCTCTGGTCTCATCGAAAACAAATGGAAATTCTTCGGTGCCTTGGCGCTGGAGGTCCTTTAAGTGTCGCTCGCAGGCCTGCCATTCCTTTTTACAGCTGACCCTCAGGCCGGAGACGACTTCGGCTGCATACCGGGTTGTGGGATGCAGCTTATCAAGATCCTTAATCGAATAGGTCTGCATTGGGGTCAGCCGCCTTTTGTTTTGCCTTCTTCGGCACATTCTTTACCCGAGCAGTGGGATTAAGGAATAGGCGATCCTCCAGCTTAATCATCATTTCCCGTTTCTTTTCAATGCGTACTTCGAGTTTGGTCAATCTGTCCAGAAGCTCAACCCGTGTCTCCCAATCAATGTCTGCCCCGGGGGCGTTTATCTGGTCAATGAGCCCTTGTCTAAATTGTCTGAGCTCTATGTGCTCAGCATGAATCATGCAGTATCGGTTGATGGCATTCTCATCCAAGGCCTCCACGTAGTCAATGTCTTTATACAGCTTCTTTAGCCGGCTGAACATCTTCTTGGCATGCTCGTTGTCTCGGACCTCGGGGGCCTGTTTGGGGTTGGTGTTGCCGGAGCGGAGCTTCTCTTCATGGGCTTGCCGCGCTTCGATTTCCGCTTTGGTCAGCCCACGGGTGTTACCCTTTGCAAGATGCAATTGCACCGGCATTGCTGGCCGTCCCACTTAGACCACTCCTTTCACGAACGTTTTTTTTGGAAATGTAAATTCCCGGAAGTTTCATAAAACGATATTTTATCACAGACGAGTATGCCGCCGGTTTCTGGGAATAACTGGTAAAAATTTTCCACCTACCCCCTACCTTCAGTGCCCTTTGCGGTTATGGCATGGCAAGCATACACTCTCCAGGTTGGAAAGCTCCAGCCTCAGCTCCCAGAACTCTAGCAGTGGTTTGATGTGGTGGACCGTGACGGCTTTGGTGAGGCGCCCGTGCCTCAAGCACTCCTGGCAGATGTGGTTGTCTCTCACCAGGGCCCGCTGCCGTGCACCACCAGGACCTTTCCACTCCTTTGATTGGTAGAAGGCCTTGGCTTTTTTGTTGCGGGCATAGCGATCGTAATGCCGCTGCTGACCACGGCGCCGTTCAGCCTCTTTCTGCTGGTGAGCTGCGCAGTATCTCGCCGGCGGCTTAACCAGCTGGCTGCAGCCTGGGTGATTGCACACCCGGTATGGCTTCCCCGGCATCCTGTCCACCTCCATATCGCGCCGGCCCCCACCCTCGGCATTAGTGGCGCGTAGTCCTCTCCGGCTGTCACCTCCGGCAGCCGGCACCGTATAGTCCAAATATCCAAATGCCAAATTAGCCAAATAAAGTGCCCCGACAGAGGACCTCTCCGCTGCCGGGGCTAACAAGGGGGCTCAAGGGTGCAAAAATACCCGCCATCAGGCGGGTAAGCTACTGTTAAATTATGGTAATGCAGGGGCGCAACTCTATTGAATGCAGTTTACCATAAAGTCAATACCTTTTGCAAGGACTTTTTCCCAATTGATGCAAATTGTTGGCAAGCGGACTGCCCAGGTGGGAACAGTGGGAACAGTGTGGGAACAAAGGTGGGAACGCGATAACCCTATATAATATATATATTTATAGAGTACTTAAGTACTATGTTCCCATGTTCCCACCACTGTCATGGGTTGCAGAGCAAATTGGCCTGCACACGCTTTTATGCTCTAAAGAATAAAACAAGCGCGTACTATACTTTTTATATATGCATATATCGTGACACACAGGTGGGAACAAAAAATCAAAATGGCGCGAAACCCTATAAACACTAGGGGTTGTGACGTTTTTTGCTGTTCCGCGCAGGTGGGAACTGTTCCCACCTAAAACGCAAAATTAACCTAGTTTTTTGTATTTTTGGCACAAAAAGCAACACCGCAAACAAACAAAAAACCAGGCCTTCGCCTGGTCAGTCCAAAATATCGTTGTTCCCAATATCATCGTTTATATCTAATGCGTCTCTACGCACAATTATCATTCTTACCAAATTGCCCTCACATCGAACACGCTTAGTCATCCGCTTATTTTCCCCTGCGTCGGTTTCGATCCAATCGCGTTCCCGCCAAACTCTAATTACGGGGTCTGATTCATACCCCTGGTTCTCCAGGATCTCTTTTAACTTGTGAGGGAAAAAGCCAATCCACTCCCAATCACTCCCCGAATCCCATCTGCCGGCATAGCTGATATTCGATGTTGGACCATATAAACCGGTTGGAGCGCGCCCACAAAATTGCCTTTGGTTGGCCACGGCCCATGAAAACACATTGTCCAGCGCCGACTTAGCCCGATCGCCCTCCTCGGCTTCATTTATTAGTTGTTCCCAAACTTGAGCCACAGGGTCTTGAAAGTCCCAGGGAAGCTTTAAAGCAACGTCAGCTATGTCAGCCACAACTTGGAGCACAGCAAAATACGCCGCCAGGCGCCCAGCGATAGAATTACCGCTTGAACGATCCAGGTAGTCGGCCTGAGCATTTTTATATGCCTCCTTGATTTTAGGCCACATTGGCCGGTTTTTTAGCAACCACTGAACCAACACCTTGCCCGGCTCACCGTAGTTAGCCTTTACGCCGTTTTCAATTCCTTGTACCACTTGGCCGGTTTCTTCGTTAGCTGCTCCAAAAGGTGCGCCCCAGAGCGTAAGTACTCTGGCCCGCGTCCCGCCATCTTGCGTAAAACTCACCGCTGACGCTTCTCCCGATGAAAGCAGCACTGTCGACCATGTTCCGGTTCGCCTCATCCCCTTTAAGCTGCCTCTGCCGCGCCCACGCCCGCTTGTTACATCATAAAGTATTTTAGCCACGTTAGCTGGCCGCCTAGCTCGCTTAGTGTCATCAAGGATAAGCGGCAGCCCGTTTAGAATCCGGCAAGTTTGCTCCACCCAAACCGGTGTAACGTCCCAGCTCCAGAGAGCGCTGCCGTCAGCTCGCTCGTCTGGGTTTCCCCAGCAGCTGGCAGCAACTCGCAAAACAGTCGTTTTTCCGGTTGATGTGCCATAAGCCCAATCCGCGACAAAGTTCGGCGCTCCCAGGATGGCCAGAAGAGGCGGGGCCAGGGCAGCGTAAACAGCCAGCATTGCTCTAGGGTAGTTTGCCAAAGGGGCTACAGCTTGCCGCCATCCGTCTAGCGTGCCGGCAGAGCAAAAAGCATCGGCAATCTGCTCATCTCCGGAATCAGCGCCTCGGAATGAAATATGATCCTTCCACTCGCTTGGCGGAACATCATCAATATCCAGAGCAGCCACAGTTTCGCCGTCCGGACAGAGTAGTCGACGTCCCCACAGGAACCCCTGGCTGCCGTCCTTTCCTACCCATCCCAGCTGGCTTGTTACCCTGGCCCGAGGAAGGTGCTCGATATTCGCCGCTTCAAAGGCTGCCAGGTAATCTACCTGGCCAGCAGCATTGCTTGATGTAACGGGCAAGCCCAGTGCAGCAAGCTCAACAATACTTCTGGAGTTTGCGAGCGTTTTTCGTTCAACAGTGTATGATTGCCAATGCCCGTCTCTGAGCCAAGCAATTCGAGTGTGCTCGTTCCCGTCAGCAATGTCCCGCAGCCGCCCCGTAATCACAACCGGCGCCGAGCAAACATCCTCCAACACAATCTCATCCTCGCCACCATCCCGGCTTGCCCGAGTTTTTAACTTGGCCACGCAGTGAGGAGCAAGATGCCACCCGTCCGGGATTACTGCCGACTCCGGGCACGGAGCATTTTGAACAACCTGGCTAACCTTAATAAGCTCGCGTTTTTCGTCCTTGTTGGCCAAGCGAATATGTCGGAGCTTTGCCTTCTCCTGGTTCACCGCCCGCTGCAGCGCCTGCACGTCCCGACTGAGCACACCGGCGTCCCGGAGCTCTGCCCAAGTCAGCTCAATCACGTTTTGTCGCTGATGAGCGACCATAGCAAGCGCGCCAATGGCCTTTTGGTCGGCAAGCAGTTCTTTGACAACATCCTTTGGCTTAGATTCGGCCCGGGATTTCAGCTCCTTGACCAACCTTTCCCCGTCTTCAAGCTGTGCACCTGTCTCGCTTACAGTGACCTTTTTAGCCGGAGTTGCGTTCCCCGCTCTTGGATCGGCGGGCTTGGCTGCCTGTTTCTTGGCGATACTGTCGACAATCTTCTGCACCTCGGTCTCGGTGAGTGGCGGGTCGCAGTGCTTTTGGTTCCAGGCCATCAGCATCGGCATCACCTCAGCTGGAGGCATCTTAACCAGGAGGCTGCCGGCCCGGCGGGTGAGTTCAACATCCCGCGCCCCCTGGGTGATTTTGCTGGCCCAATCGTTCTGGGTGAGGGTGCGGCCACCACCAGATTGCCCTTTAGCCACATGCTCCCTGATTTTGCTTATCAGCCACTCCGGAGCGTTTCCTACAGGGTGCATGTCTGGTGCCATGCCCCACTCGTACCAGTTGCCTGTATAGTGGCGGCTCGGGGGCGCAACAATTAACCCTCCATCACCGCGAAAGTCTACGCTCGGCAGGATGGTCTCCCCAATTTTGCCGGCAAAGTTCCGGCAATCTCCGCCCGGGTGCTTGTATATATAATGCCAGCCCCGGCCAGTGTTACTGATTACCGTTGGCGGGGTGAGGTATTTTCCATTTTTCAGGGTCTTGGCGCCCTCAGCTCCATCCACATCCAGGACAATGATTCCGGAGATAGCGCCTGTAATGATACCGATATTACTCGCCGGCCGATCAAACCACCATTTGCGGATTTCGTCCTGGGTTGCCCGCCGCTTTTGGTAATCCACCCAGCTCACCCAGGGGTGTTTACCTGGGCTCTTGCAGGCGGCGCCGGCTTTGCAATTACATATAAGCTTTCCGTCCTCTGTTTTGCGGATACCATATAGCGGCACCACAGACCAGCCTCGGCGAGCATAGTCTAATGCCGGCTTCAACATTTTTGGCTCTTTTTGATTACTCATTCTCAGTCCCCCTGCAGGTGATGATCGTTATGATGATGTATGTACAACTGTTGGTGGGTGTCCTGGCCGAGACTGTGGTTAAGTAGCCCCGGCCAGGATGGATGTCTATTTGCCTGGTTGTTGCGGGTGTTGCGGTGTCTCTGACTCCAACATCGCCTTGACTGCCTTAGTCGCATCTTGGACATCGCGCTTAATTTCCTTTTGGAGTTTATAAAATGCAAATTCGTGCTTTTTTGCCTTAGTTTTGCGCATTAACTCCTGGATTTTGTTAAGTTTTTGACGTTTTTGGGCAACCTCTACCGGCTCAGCGTAGGAGAAAAATTCAGCCCCACACTTTGGGCAGCCCAGGTAATAGCAGAGATATTGCCGGCCGTCGAGGTCCAGTCCTCCCGTCCTGAGCTTGGGCCGAAAAGTCCTACCACACTCATCGCACTCAATCTTATAGTTTGTGGCCATTACGAGACCTCCTCTTTGGGCGGCTGGGCATCTTCGGGCAACCCAGCCGGGATGAGCTTGTAACATGTCGAACACCAATAGTCCACCAACTGGCCGGTGGCGCGGTCAAATACTCTGATCAAGCCAGCGGAGCAATCGGGACAACGTGGGCCCTTAGTCATTTCGACACCCCGATGAGCCTCCACCCGGGAAGTTGATAACCTTTACATCAGCCACCTTAAAGCTTCCCGACGTCAATTCCCTCTTCAACCTACACACCGGGCAGTCGCATTCAGAGGCCTGTTCTGCCGCCATCTTTTTAGCATATTCCTGGACTGGAGTTAACAGGGTGACAAGCTTCTCCAGGACTTCAAGGCCTTTTTTGTTCTGCAGGTATTCCTTCGGCTGAACCAGGGGCCCAAACTTATGCGCCTGGGCAACTCTATCTTGGACATCTTCCAGCGGCAAGGCCAGCACTTGTTCCAGTATGTCAACCATCTGATTCGTAACCTTATCAACGTCCATCTTTGCTCCCCCTTGTAGTGCTCTGTGCACTTGCTTTCTTTTTCCCCGACTCAGGCTTAGCCTTAACCAACGTCAACACATACCCGCCTTTAACGGCGCCTGGACTATATATGCCAAGCTTAAACCCTGCAGCAACAATCTGATCTACCAGCTGCTTCGTGCCGGAAACCAGACGTTTTTGCTTCCCAGTCGATTTCACCTTCACGCAGTTTTCTTTGTTGGCGTCAAATATCCGAAACGCCAGGTAAGTTTCCCGACCCGCCTTCAGCTGCCCAAACCGGATATACTTCCCCTCAACCTCTTTATACAGGTTGTCCGGGAACGACATCCACGACTTATTCAGCACGCAAAGCCCGTGCTTAAGCGGCGCCGATTCCGGAGTGTTTTTCTGTTTGGGCGCCTTTTTCCCGGCCTTAAACGGAACAAACTCCATATCCTTCTTGGGCTTGATAACCTCAACTCCCAGCTCCTCCATTTCCTTGTCAAACGGTAACCGCTCGAACTGCTGACTGAGCTCATCCACAGTCGTTACAGAGCCAATAACACCTTTCTCGCCAGGCAACGTCTTGCTTGCATCTGGGTTTAACCCGTTAGGCTTCCTACCTTTCGGCATCGTCCTGCCTCCTTAACCTTATTGCCTTATTGCCTTATTGCGGCTTAGTAATTATCCAGCCATGGCATCGGTCGCCTGACTGGTTTTTGCTTTTTCCTGCGCCGTCCACTTCGCCCCGACTTGCCTTTGGAGCCCTTGCCTTTCCACTCGTCCGGGATCAGCGTGATACGGCTTAGATCCTCAAACCCTTTGCGGCCGGGGAACCAGGTTTGCCCCCACAGCTCCCCGCCGCAATCCGGGCACTCGTGCCAATACCGGTGCTTGATCATCATCACATTGTTACAGTCTGGGCAGGCCTTGATTTTGCGCGGGATCCTGTCCCTGACCTGGTGGGCTTGTTGGTTGTCTCGTTGTTGCTTGCTAAGCTGCTTACCAGGTTGCCTAGTTACCCTTTGCCTTTCGCCGCTCAATCTCAGCCCTCCAATCGTAAGGTCTGCGCTTATGCCACAGGGTCGCGCACGCCGTGCAAAGCTCCATCCGCTTCCCAATAAATCGGACCATCACAGTCTGTTCTCGACACCCTGGGCAGCACCTGCGTTGCGGTTTGCCTACTTGGGCCCTCCTAGCCTGCTCTCTTTGCTCCCAGAGTTCCCGGATAAACTCGGCCGTCGCCGGCTCCTTTATCCGCCAGACGCAGGCTGCAGCTCGGTATTCGTCGCACCGCTTACGGGCAGTCGGCCCCTCAGGGCATCTTGGGTGATAGCATAGCTTGCCGCTCATGGCGGCCTCACCTGGCCTTGTGGATTGTCAGCTTGATGTGCCGATACTTGTGATTAAACAGTTTTTGTTTTAACTTGAAAACTGCAGTCTCCATGCCCTTAACATCTACGACCTCACAGGTGCCATCGTTATGCTCAATTTCAAAGTCCGCTATGTAGGTCATGGCCTTGTACTTCTTTTCCTGCTTTTCAAACGCCGGCATCAGTTCAAATTTTGGCTGGCAACGAAAATCTTTTATGTGGCCATACTGTTTCCGTAGTTTCAGCTCCGAGTAGTATCTGGCCTCGGCTTTGCTGTCGAATATAATTCCATCAACTTCAGTCTTTTTGTTGCTATACTTGTTATATTTCGGTGCCTTTTTGTTAGATTTCGCCACTTTTTTGTTATATTCAGCTAGAGTCTGGGTATTTGCGCTCATTTTTCTGCTCAACCCTCATCGCCTCCCTTTCCGTCTGTCCGTCTCGATGATCATCAACCAGATACACCAAAGCCCCAAGGCCAGAAAGGCCAAACCAGCTACAGTCAAAACCACGTTCCAGGTTAGGTCCAGCCAAAACGCTAGGCCACTCATAACTCAATCAGCTTCAACCACTGATAGATAAGTCGCAATGCATAGGCTGCAGCTAAGATAAATGCAATAAACACACTTGTAGCTACGATCCGTTTAAATAACGTCCAGGGCAGAGGGTATCCGGCTACAGCCCAATCTCCGTAATCCTTAAGCTGACCATTGACCCTCAAGAACAGCTTCTGACATTTGTAACATCCGTGGGTGGTCGCTGATACGCTACGTAGGGCTGATTTACACACTGGGCAGCACCAGGCTTCTTTTAGTCGCGGGATGTGTGTCATGATAAACGCTCCGCAATGCACTGTATTTTCTTAAGCTGGCCCATTAGTTCTTCCTTGGTGTTGGCCGATTTATAGTGGGTAGTCAGCCGGCCAAGGTTTTCCTGTGCTGCAGCCGCTATAACAGCCATTTCCTGCAGGCTTGTTTTAAGCATCTTGCTTCCGATTGTTTCCATACTCTTTCAGCCCCTCCTCAACTCGTTATAAGTGCTCATCACGCGCTGCACATACCAGTGGTCCTGAGCCTGGTTCCCGGCACGGATAAAATTCCTGCCTCCAGTCGGACCGGCATTGTATGCCAGCACTCCATCCCAGGTATCGCCGCCCATGTCCTTTGTCACCGCCCAGAGATAATAAGCGGCAAACTCGGTATTCATCTTCACATCAAACATATCTGCCGGCTGCCAATTCTCGTAGCCTAGCCGGCCGGCAATCCAGCGGCCCGTCCCCGGCATAACCTGCATCATGCCATACTCGCCACTGCCGCCCCGGACATTCGGCCGGATATGGCTTTCGACTATCGCCATGCTGAGCAGGAGCATCGGGTCAACATCTATCGCCACAGCATTCAGCACCAAAGTCTCGCTGATCTGCGAAACATCATCAGGTGTGAGCGCGGCATTGATTTCGGCAATTACCTCCGCCACAACCTCAATACGCTCTTGTATCTCCTCCCGAGTATATGGGCCATACGCCAACGCCTCCAGTGTCTCAGCAACCTGCCCCAGGACATGCACAGTGGTGTCGGTTTGGAGCCTGTATGCCTCCAGCAGTTCCTCCTGGGCGCTGATTACGGTGTCGCGGTCATGAATCTGCAGCTCGAGTTCTAAGGTTTCTGCTTTAAGTTCCTGGATTTCTTCCCCGGCCCTCACAAAGCCGACCAAGAGCACAACAGCGATGATGGCCATCATGACCAGCATCATGCCCAGGTCACCCTTGCTAAAGCCCAACTTCTCCTTGCTCATATCATCCACTTCCTTCCCACTCAATTTCGATATACCGCTTAAACTCCCAGCCACGTCCAGAAAGCTTGTCCTCGTGCTCTTGCATCAGCGACTCTATGTCCGCTCCCTGGTCGGCCAGGGCGTCAAGCATGGCGATGGCTACCTGCACCACATCCAGCGCTTCCTTTACTGCGTTGTCCCGGTCTGGGATACGGCCGGTAATCTGGTAGTTCATAACCTCGACCGACAGCTCTCGCGTCTCATCGGCCAGTTTAGGCAATAGAATTCTCAGATCATCGTTGTTTTTTAGTACCGGCATTTTGGGCATAGCGGTTCTCCTCTCTCCTCTAGCAAGTCGTAAATATCGATTTGCCCTGGGGCTTCATCTTTGGCAATTTCGCTCCAGGGGATTACGACCTCAATCCAGCCATCTCCATGTTTTTCGCCCAGGAGCGTCACGCCTTTGTTCTTGTTGCGGCCAAGGACGTTCCAGCTCCACCACTGGCCAATTTCCCGGTTGATTGTTCCTCCCTGAATCGGCAAGTTCTTTAACTCAGCGATGGTAAGCCCGGCGAACCTCCCCCGGAGCATTTCAATGATTTCTCTGCGCTCATCGAACTTCATCTCGCTTGCCATGGCGTAACCTCCCCGGTCCTTATCCGCAGGCTTTTGAGCGTTGACAGGACTTCCTGCCTGATTGGATCCAAGTATTTCTTGCAGGCCGCTCGGTAATCCGCCTCACTTGGCCACGCCTCCTCACCCACCACCGGTCGGAGTTTATACCCCCCCTTAGGTGTTTGCTCCAGGGCCGTCCCAGCGCAGCGCATACCATGAAACGCGCCCAACAGCTTGCCAGGGGTCTTGGCCTTGGCATCATTGGCCAGCGCCAACATGAGCAGGTCCTGATACAGCTCAGAGTCTGGGAGGTCAGGGCGAGGGTCGGCGAGCCTGGAATGGTTGTTGCCCGCCTGGCTCCTGGGGGCCTGTGGCGTTGCAGCAACAGTGCTTTTTGCTGGGCTTACCTCGCCCTGGCCGTCTTTGCCTCCTTGTTCCTCGCCGGGAGGAACCGACGCCGCTACCGGCACCGGCTCCCCGGTCAGGATTCGTCTATACCTGGTCATCGGTGGCATCGTCTTCGGACCTGTCCAACGGAACTTCAGTCCCTAAGTATCGGCAAAACCCGAACTTCTCTTCGTTGACGTTTTTTAGCTCAACGTAACACACGCAGTAACTGTCCTTGCAAGGATCTTTGATTATAGGGCACCAGCTATGCTTTTTAGCTTTCATTCTTCAGCCCCCTTAAGAGTAATGCTTGCTTCGGGATGAGTTGCTTCATCAGCGTAATGGACAAAAACTTCTATTGTATCAAGTATTGGCTCATCACTGTGCCCGATGACGTAAACATTAGTGTCCTCCGTGATGACACCAGAGTCTACAAGTTGGCTTAACTTCGCAATGACATCTTTAGCTTTCATCCTTATCCTCCTTAATACGCTCTTTCAACCTCGTAAACCGTTCCTGCACAACATCGTTATCTACAGCCCGCTTAATCGACCACTCATCGCCCACCAAACAGAGCCGCTTCTTTGCCCTGGTCATGCCGGTATAGAGTAAGTTCCGCTGCAGCATCACATAGTGCTGCCGGACCAGGGGCATGATTACCAGCGGGAACTCACTGCCCTGGCTCTTGTGGATAGTGGAAGCGTAGGCCAGCGTGAGCAGCTTCATCGTGTCATCCTCGTAGCTAAACTCGACGTCCTCGCCATCAATGGCCGCGGTCAATCCTTTCTTTCCAACCTCGACCACGATACCTAAGTCACCGTTGAAAACCTCCAGGCTATAGCAATTCTTCACCACCATCACCTTGTCGCCAACCCGATAACCGCCGGCACCCTCTTCGCCACCTGGATTCCAAATTTCCCGGGCAAGCTGGTTTAGAGCGATTACCCCGGCCACGCCTTTCCTCATCGGGGCAAGTATCTGCCAGTCCATCAGCTTCCAGCCGTCTTGCTTAATGAGCTTGATCATGGCGGCGATTTTGTCGGCTGCCTCCTCAGCGTTATCCCGCGGAAAATACCGGAAGTCTCCCTCACTTTCCAACGGCGGGCAAACACCATCCCGCACCAGGTTGGCAAACTCAGCGATTTTACTGCCCCCGGCCTGCCGGTAGTTGTAGGTCAGCCGGACCGTCGGCACCCTACCGCAATCAATACAGTCCCTAAGCACGTTCCCCGGCCCTACACTGGGTAGCTGGTCCACATCACCCACCAGGACAATCTGCAGCTCCTCGCAAGCTTGTAGCAGGCTATGGGCAAGCTCAACGTCCATCATGCTTACCTCGTCGATAATCAACAGCCCCGGACCCGGCAGCGGGTTACCAATGTCGTATTCAAACCCACCTTCGTGGGGGTTGTAGCCCAGCAGCCGATGTATGGTTTTAGGACAATCGTAGCCCGTGGCTTCTTTCATCCGCTTAGCTGCCCGCCCAGTTGGTGCCGCCATGTAGAGCTGTTTGTCAAGCCATAGTTTGGGCTCTATGTCAGCGTAGATGTCGCATATGGCTCGCTGGACCGTTGTCTTACCCACACCGGGGCCGCCAGTAATGATGCTCATTGGCTGGGTCAACGCCGTTTTTATTGCCTCCCGTTGCTCTGGGGCGAAATTGTCAAAGAACTCAAACTTCCGGCGATACTCAGCCTCAACGCGCTCAATCCGTGCGTCCAGGTCCGGTATGTCCCTGGTCGGCTCCTGCAGCTTGTTCCGGATGGCGGCAGCAGCGCCCACCTCAGCCTCGTAGAGACCCTTAGCGTAAACGAAGTCGCCTTCACGCACACACCGCTCCTCACGGATAAGCCGCTCATTCGCCTGGGCGATATCCTTTATGCCAACCCCGCTCGCCTCGATTAGGCCTTTGCGACCAATCAACTTCCTGACAATCGTCTTTGGTTGCAGATAGACATGGCCATCGCTGCCCGACTCTTTCAGCGTGTAGTCGAGGGCTGCCAACACCCGGTGGGGGCTGTTCGGCGCAACTCCGACCGCTTGAGCGACACTGTCGGCCTTCCTGAATCCAACCCCCCAGAGCTCATCGCTCAGCACATACGGGTTTTCCTTTACAATCCGAACCGCCTCGCTGCCAAACCTTGCCATGACTTTGCCTACCATACCCATCCCGATACCGTCCCGGACAATCATCCCGGCAAGCTCAGCCTGGATGCTGTTACCGACCAGGTGCTGATGGATGTCGGTCCGCTGCTTTTCGGTGAGCCAGGTCAGGGTATCTAGGCAGCTTGGATTTGCCTTGATTTTCTGCAGGGCATCTTCGCCCAGCTCAGCGACAATCCGCTTGGCCTTGGCAATGCCAACTCCGTAGGTGACTTGACTAAGATACCGGGCGACCCCGCTTGTTCCGCTTGGCATCTGCATCTCGGCGCCGGTAAACTCAAACTGCCGACCCCACTTCTTGGTTTGCTTCCAGTTGCCAGTAAACAGGTACTCCTCGTCCTCCCTGACGCTGGTCATGTGACCGACGCAGGTTATCGAATCTTCCAGGTTGTTGCCCTTCGGCACCTGGACGTTGAGCACCGTGTAGCCGTTCTCGCGGTTATGGAAAACTACTCTGTATATCCGGCCCCGGAGCGTTTGAGTCTCCGACTCCGGGGCTTTGTTTGTTTGTTGTCGTTGTGTTTGGGCCATGTGACCTCCCCCCTTGTTACTGTTGCAGTGTTTCTGCAAGGCTGCTAAGTTACATTCTTGACATAATCGTCCTATATCGTTTATACAATCGCTTGCGTTTTAAGGTTTCCAGCCTCTGTGCTGCAGAGCGGTAAGTCCGACCCAGGGCGAGTGCAATATCCCCGATTTTCATTGACCCGTGCATCGCACAGAGATACATGTCATCTTCTTTATCCCATGGTTTGCGGTGATTTTCGTGGTAGTCGGGATGGTATTTCATCCTGCCCCAGCGGTCATATTGGACGTTAGATTCCATTACCAAAAGCCTCCTTGCCCAATCGCTAGCCTGCTAAGCTTTATCCATTCCTTGACTAGGTGAACATCATCGTCGTCCAGCGATACAAAATCGCCGTAGCTGTTACTTTTGGTAAACAGTGCATTGCCAACTAAAACACCAGTTTTATGATAAAGATTGGGACTTAACCCCTTAAGCCTGCCTTCTTCGTTTACCAGTATGGTGTAATTGTGGTGGCCCAGTTTAAGTGTTACCGCCTCGATGTAGCCGTCAACAGCTTTCTGAAGTGTTTCCAGAGTGTTAGGAATCTCCCTAACTTGGGGGCTGTCATTAACAGGCAAATAGACTACCTTGATGCTCTCGCTCATTTCGTCACCTGCTCTCCGCGTTCGCAGTTATTACAGTCACCGTTACACTCGTTCGTTCCTTCTGTTAACTCGACAACGTCATCACACCACATGCCATAAAAGTTGCAGAACACCCCATAGGGGTAATATTGACTCATCACTCCACCTCCACTTTCCCTCCATATGGGCACCTTCCATCGACAAGTTCCGGGTCTTGAATCTCCTGAGCGCCCATCTTAATGCAAGCCGCTGGAAGGTCGGATGCGGGTGTCGGTATTTCCTCCAGGAAGTGCGGGCACTGTTTGCAACTTTCAACCTGGATTATCCGCACCTTGGTTCTCGCCCTACACAGGGGGCAAACCTTGTAAGCGTGTTGTTCCATCACTGCACCCCCAAAGCTTCCTTAGCCATACTCAGCCGCCTAAGCGCTTCCTTCTTGACCACCTCAGGTAGCTTGTCCCTCGCCGAAATATCCTCAATGATCTCCTGCATCTCCATAAACCGGGCCGCCCCCTCCTCAGCCAACAGGCCCAGGAAGTCTGCAATCCGCTCCTCCCGTTCCTCGGCGGCGTCCAGGTGCTCCCGGCTCAAAACCTCATGCCCTGGTCTCGCCGACAACAGCGGCACCAGCTCGGCATCACAGCGACCATCCTTGTCAACCGTTAACAACGCCACCTGCACTTCTCTGGTTAAATCGCTCGCACTCGCCGCAGTCCTGGCCAATGCCCCTGGGTTAACGAACAGCACCCCATCCTCACGGCGATGCACCCCAAATCCGGGATGATAGTGGCCGGAGATTACGACATCAGCGTTGGTCTCCACCTGGTCGATAAGTGTGTGTCGCATGTCATGGCCGGGGGAACTGTGCATCAGGTTGGCATGGACGATGTGAATTTTGGCCGTTGGCTGGTCCCGATGCGCCGGCAGCTCCGGAGCCATGAACTGGTTTGCGCCGGCCGGGGTGTCGGTTTCTGCGGTGTAGCCGTGGCCGGTTATCCTCACCCAGGGGGGTGGGCCCGGACAACTCTGCCAGACAAAACCGTCCCGGCAGGCATCATTTATCTCGCCGATCATCTGCATCAGGCCGTAAGGTGTGCGGGCGACACTTGCGAGATTTGAGCCGAAAATGTCGTGATTCCCCGGGATGGTTATAATCGGGTTGTTGAAATAGTTAAGTATCCGTATCAGCTCGCCTACAACCCACCAGGCGGTGTTGGGTGAATTGAAAATGTCGCCGGTCTGGATTACTGGGGCGTTGTGTTCACGGGACAACTCTTCAATTTCCAAGAGCTTCAAGGTCAAGGCCCCCACGTAGTGATCAGTGCGCGCTCGTGGGTTCGTGCCCCGCCAGTGGATGTCACCAACGATGATGAATTTAAGCATCAAATCAACCCCATTTCTACATCCTGGCAGTCTGGGCAGATGTCTTCCCACTCACCGTTGCGCTTTTTGCTCTGCCAGCCATTAGCTTTTTTGTAGTCCACAGCATCATCAAAGTCATTAAATATTTCTGGTGGCTCTTCACCACAAACATCGCAAGTTAAGAAATAAACATCTTGGCTACCATAAAATCTCTCAACGCTCATACCCTCGCCACCTCACTCACTCCATCTTTCTGCTCCACCCGATAAGCCACGTCTGCCACATCGGCCAAGGCCTCCTGGTGGGTAATGAGGATAATTTGACGCCCCGTGCGCTGAGCATATTGCTTCAAAAACTCAGCAACATTGGGGGCGAACTCCCGTGACACATGCTTCCCGGCTTCGTCCAGTATTACCGGCCCCTCAGGCTTGGGCCTTGCAAGCTCCAGCAAGGCCAACCTCAACGCCAGACTGACCACATCGGTAATCCCTCCGCCCCGAGCGTCCTCCGGATTGGCCGTCACGGTGATTGGCCCGGCCAACTCATCACCACCGGGGGCATTATACTGCGAGATAACCTGCCATTCGGCCGCCGGCTTGTTGGCCACCGTTTTCAGCTGGATCCTAAACTCCAGCCGGCTGTCCTCGAAAATTGCCTGCAGCGCAGCCGTGACTGTCTGCTCCACCCTGGCCTTCAGCTGCTCCCTGGCGAACTCGGACACCTTGCCGAACAGCGTTTGGACTTGCTCCCAGTCAGCGATGTCTGCCTCGGCTGATGTGAGCTCTTGTCGCGCGGCGTTGAGCTGCTCTTCCAAGGCCTCTTTACGGCCCTTGAGCTGGTCGTGTTTGGTTCGGAGTTGCCTGGTCTTTTGCTCCAGCGATTGGAGTCGGTTCATGATTTCACCTTCAGCAGTTCGGGGTTGTCGTGGATGTTACCGATGACCTCGTATAAACTAGACTGTATTGCGATAAAGTCAATTGTATTTAGTAAGTGTGGATGCTCTATGTTTGGCTTATGTGCTCGGAAGCTAGCTCTCAACTTATCCCACGTTACAACAAACGGCTTTTGCGAAACGCCATACCCTGCATCTCCGGGCGAAAACTTGAAATAGGCCTGAACAATATCTCCCTCGTAAATCTCCATGCCGTTTTTGTCCACTCGTCCGATGTATTGCCCAACGGTGTTGACGCAGACGATGTGCGACTTGTACGTATACGACCCAAGAGGGTTGTTATTGCTCGATTCGCTTAAAATCACAGTTTTGTCGGGCAGGACGACTATGCCCCCATAAACCCATTCGCCATTATCCGGTCGCTTGCCCCTGAATTCAATCTTTCTCATAGCCCCTCCGTCTCATTCATAATCCCCTCGGCCCGTTCAAGCGTTTCCAGAATCACCTTGTCCAAGCGTTCAATCTCCCCGTCCAGCTGGTCAGGCTTTAACCCATATTCCCGCTGCAGCTCCTCAGTCAGTCGCTTGATTTCGACCTCAGCATGGTCTAAGTTAGCCTCGGCCCTGGCCTTCTCGGTCTTGGCTTTTTCAATCTTTCCCCGCAGCTGTTCCATCCTGCCGGCAACATCGTTAATATCCATCTACACTACCCCCTTGATTTTTGTCGAATCTATTTCGCCACCGCAGGTCGGGCACTGTCCGGCCTCAACCAGGGCGTCCTTATATGCCCCGGTGTATTGGGCTAGCTTGTGCTCAGCCCCCTCCACCATCTGCTTGCTGGCATCAGCCCGGAACTCAGCGCCGATGAGCGCCTTGTTGATGGCCTTAAGCTCACTCAGCTTCGGCGCAACCTCAGCCGCCTCTGTCAGGTCAATCTCGGCCCAACCAATCTTCCTAGCTAACCCGTCCCGGCAGTCCTCAGCCTTCCATTTGGCATCCTCGGCGGCATGGAGCTGGGAGCGGATTTTCTTTATCCCAGCCAGCTTTTGCGAGTCGCGTTGCACCCCCTCACAAAGACACCATGCTTCTCCTATCTTGGCCGTCTTTGCAAGGACTTTTTCCGCAATATTTTTTAGGGTGCCGTTATTCCAGAGGTGTCCTTTGGTGCCGGTAAGTTCGAATTGCAGGTCAAGGCTTGCTCCGGCCTTAAAGGCAAGAATTTCAGCCTCCGACACCACCGCCAGCTTGGCCAAAACCGCTTGCCACTGCTGGGCCTGTCCCTGCCTTGCGTGCAGCTTGTCCCGGACTGCTCGCAGTCGTTGAATCCGCTCCACATCGTTCCTGGCCTGGGCAATCAAGCTCTCCAGCTGCTCCACCAACTCACCCAGCCGGGGCAACCCCTTGAACTGCTCCAGCTGAGTCTGCAGCTCATCAATCCGAGCCTTGGCACGCTCTCTGTCCTGTTTCCGTCTATGTAGGTCCGTGCCGAGGAGTTTGTTGGCGTGGTCAATTTCTTCCGTGCCTGCAAGTTTACCGAGTATGCGTGCCCGTGCGCCGACGCTGATAATGGAGCCAAGGAACGGGCCGTCCAGCTGCTCAGCCAGGTTCAGGTTGAGCGGCACATCGCCCACCATTGTCTGGCGGACCCCGGTTAGCTCTTGCACCTCAATGGGCACCTCGTTGCCGAAGCCTTCAAGTGTGGTGTAGCCATCCTCGAAGTAATCGCCTTTGAATACTTCATATCTATTCACCCCAGCGCTACGCTGCCGAGACACAACACCATTTATGAGCGTGACTGACACCATGGCCTTCTTGGCCCCAACCCGGATAAACTCATTGCCATGGGGCCGGTTATACAAGACCCATTTCAGCGCCCGGATGATGGCTGTTTTCCCAGAGTCGCTAGGTCCAGTAATTACCGTCAACTGCCCAGGCGGCGCCGGCTCGATTTCAGTCTTTTTATGGGATTGGAAGTTCTCAACGGTTAGCTTATTGATTACGCTCATCCCGAATCACCATCAGTGGCATTGTCTTCACTGTGCAGTTCTTTCAGCCGATCAAGGTAAGAGTTGACCGCAAAGCCAATTTTGGCATGTGCATCGACGAGATCATCGGCCAGCCACTCACCAACGTTCTGCCCGTGGCACATGATAGGGTTAATCACAGCATCAACAACCTGCTGAACGAAATCACCACTAATGCTAACCACCGTAGCTTTTACAACGGTTTCATAGAGATTCTCATCATTTTTCATATAACTGCTCCTTTATCTGGTAATAAAAAACCGGGGGCTATGTGCCCCCGGCATTCCTTGGAGGGCTTGTCCTGGCAACCTGTTCCTAGTAACCTTCCTCTTCGTTGTCCGGACTCTGGTATGCGCCCTCAGCTGGCGCGGACTCGGTGTTGTATTCTGTGCTATCGATGGCGACTGACCTCATGGCCGGCTTCATCGTCCGGGCGTAGTCTTTGATGGCCTTTTTCTCGGCCGGGGTCAAATCAGCAGCCTTAGCGAACGAGACCTTGCTATACTCGATGCCGCCCTCGTTGCGGTCCTTTTCAAGCTTGGCCACAGTCACAACAGAGTAGTAGTGCTTGAGCTTGTTGGTCAGTCGCTGCACATACTGCTTCCAGTTGCCGATGCTGGTCGGCGGTAGAGCCAGGAGCACCGGGAAAACTGAATCCTCCTGCAGGATATAAACTCGATACATATTCTTGCAGGCCTTACCACGACCGCTCTTCGGGTCGCTGCCCCACTGGTTCTTCGGGCACTTTGCGCAGGCTTGTCCAGCCGGGATGCCATGTTCTTCGCTGCCAGTTCCGGTCTTGCAATCCATGCTGGAACAGGTGGGAGCGTTCTTCTCGCCACTAAACTCATCGTGCCACCAGGCGTTTATGGGATAGTAGTCGACCACAACGCCCTTGAGCTCCTTGACCGGAGTCGGTTCCCCGGCTTCGTCGACAACTTCAAAACTGATTCCACCACCGCTGGGGATCTTCACCTTGTCGAACTTGAACTGGCCTTCCATACCCTCCAGGTTTTCCTGCATGACCTCCAGCGCCTCTTCCTTTTGGGTCAGCGCCGGCAGGTTGATGGTGGCTTGCGGATCGGGTTGAGTCGCAATGTCGGTGCTTTCTTGTGTTGCAACTTCGGTGTTTTTGTTGTTGTCACTCATTTACATACCTCCAGATGATTTTGATTGATTAGATCCAGGCTTCCCTAGTGAGCAAAAAGAGCCAGTATTGAGGAAAACTTCTCTCCTGTAACGCTTTATGCGGGCGCTGTGAAGTCTTTTGCAGTGAGTGCAATACCATCCGCCAAAGCAATACCATCCGCCAAAGGCGAGGACTAAGTGTTCTCCAATGTTGTTCAAAAACTCGATGAGCTTTCGACAAGGTGATGAGAAGTAGAACTCCCACACACTATACTTCTCAGGTTTCTGACGCCGCTTCATCCTAATATCCTTCCTCTCTGTCCCTCGCCGCAGCCACCTCCTGGGCACTTATCCCGACGCTCCCGCCGCTTCCGTTGCCAACCTCGCCACCAGGCTCGAACCCAGCCAGCAGTCTCAGCTCAGCTGTGGTCAGCTCGGCAATCACCCGGTAGCTCCGATACTTGTCGACAATCTCATCCAGCTCATCCTTGGCCCCTTCGTAGTCCGCTTTGGCTGCCCGCTGTTCCTTCTGGGCTTCTAGGTATGTTGGGTCGTGGGCTTTGCGGCGAGTCAGCTCTGCAGCCCTCGCCTTTTCGTTGCTAAAAACTGCCTTGCCGGTCTCCGGATCGGTCTCGGCGCTGATGTCGGTCATCAGGTCGGCTTCGGCCAGCTTGAGGCCTTGCTCTGCGTTCTGAAGGCCTTCATACATCGACCGCAGGTCTTCCTTGCGCTGACGGATTTCAAGCGGCGCCTCCCGTAGGAAGGTCTTGATGGCCTT
The DNA here is from genome assembly GCA_009711825.1 of Bacillota bacterium. Classification (NCBI taxonomy): domain Bacteria; kingdom Bacillati; phylum Bacillota; species Bacillota bacterium. Next base: position 37,483 of record VEMY01000017.1, read on the forward strand.
CGTCTCATACTGGACTAGCAACATTTCCGCGCTTTTCATGGCGCACCCCCTTGATTTGTTTTTGTTTTATTGTTTACTGCTGCTATGATTATCGAACTTAGTTTTTCAATGGTGTCTCTGTCTTGGTGGAGGGCAAGGTGCTTCAGCGTCAGTTCCTCGCCTATTGTGAGCTCGACGTTACCAATAGCGGATTTTAGGATTTCAAGCTTTCTTTCTTCGAGAACACCCATCTTTCGAAATTCCCCCTGTCTTGCCGTTTAATCACCAGCGAAATAATCAACGATGATTCGTTGCCGTTGCCCCTCCCCCCCCTCTGACAGTCCGTCCTCCGTTTCCCCGGATTCCGGCGTTTTTTGATGGTCCCTCGGCAGGGGAGGGGGGAGGATGTCAAAGATCATAAAGATCAGAATCACAATCAGCAGCTTGTAGAGTGACCAGAAAACATCAATCAAGCCCTCTCACCCACTTGTACCCTGCCGCTTGCCTTGCCACTTTGGGCTGTATTGACTTTGCCACTTTGGGCTGTGTTGACTTTGCTCGCCCGGTTAGTGGTGTTTTCTAGGATTGCGCCTAGGCGGACGTTGTGGCCGGTGAGAAACTTGTGTTGACGGGCATGCTCCTGGACAGTCTCCCGGCAGGTGCCCTGGCTAACTGTAGCTTTGCACTTGTCACATCGCGCAACCCACATGCTCTGCATCGCCTTGGTTAAAATCATTATCCACCTCCTCCCTGCCTAGGGGGCCATCCATCCATTTAATGAACCTAGCCGTGTTGATGTAATAGCTCCACCGGCCTGACATTTTTACCGCGGCACCAAAGGGAAATTGCGGACAAGGTATTTGGGTGTCTTGCTGTAAACCCATATGCAGATACCTCGGGGTAACACCCATAATGGCGGCGGCTTGGTTGACGGTGATTTTTGTTGGGCGCTTGGCCTTGAGTTCGTTCAGCGTCATCATGTCCCTCATTGCTCAACCCCCTTGTTGTGTGGCCTTTAGAGCCTTTTCGATGGCGCTCCGCTTAACAACAACCATTTTCTTATGGCCAAGCTTGCCCACTCTAACGGTCCTGGTTAACCGCTTCTGGCGGTCTTTGTCAATTTTTAACCAGCCTCTATCCCGCCAAGCTCGCAGGATCTCATCTGGATCGTTACCGCCACTGCTAATCAACTCCCTAATCCAGTGGGGCAGGAACCCGATGTATTTCCAGCGGCCAGTATCCCAGCGGCCAACATATTCCCAACCAGGCCGTACGCTGTGCGGGTAGAACGATTGCTTGCAAGCCTTAGCGACGTTAAAGACGTGCCGCAGCTCTAAGGTTGCAAGGTCTAGTTCATTTGTTTCTAGGGCCCTTTCCTCTGGTGCCCCTGGGTGAGATTGCACGCTTGATTGTTCCAGAACGGCCAGCCTGCGGTCTACCTCTTCAAACTTTGCAGACATCATGGTCTCGACCGCCCGGAGAAGGATTTTTGCCGCCAGCTCTTGGGCCTGAGAATTGTCCACCAGTTGGGCTTGTTTGGTTCTCAACTTTTCAACTACGTCCCACACCCAGTCCATAAACGCATCGGCCTTGGGTTGGCGGCTCCAGCGACAGATTTCGTAGACACCTTTGGCGGAGTAGAGATAGGTTTCATAGGCCTTTCCGTCAGTTGTCGTCACTTTGTCGACAACTGAAAAATTGTCTAGTCTGTCCTGGTGACGTTCGTGGATTTTTGCAATCGCCTTCCTGGGGGTTTCGTAATCAAGGGCTACACCAATTTGCTCCCTGGTCATCCAGACTTGTTCCCCTCGCTGGTAAAAGTCACACTGCACTGCGCCAAACTGCTCCTGGGTTACGAGTGACATATGGCTTTGCATTAGACTTCCCTCCTTTTTTGAATGGTGTCGGGTTTTAACCCTCACGGCCCACAGTGCTGCTACCAGTTTCCATTTCTGAGACCTCATGGTCAAAAAAATTTCTTCAATTGGCATGTTAAGTTTATTTGCAATTAGTCTGGCCTCTTCAATGCTAAACTTATGGACGCCACTTTCTTTTTTGTAATAAGCGCCCCTAGTCTGTAGCCCTAGCAACTCAGCCATTTCCTGGACTGTAATTCTGTTTTTGCGGCGAAGCTCTTTCAATTTTGGATACATAACCTGCTCAACTCCTCGGTTTGTGTCGCTTTTGGAAACATTATAGTATCTATTTTGGCCACTGTCAACCAATTAAACTTATAAATATTCCTTTTCCGATATTTTTATTCATTTTCTCTGGTGTTTCCATTTTGGATACTGTATAATATTGTCGGGAGGTGTTGAAAATGGTAAGTCTGGGTAAAAGGTTAAGAATGCTCAGGGAGGAGCGGTGGTTAACTCAAGATGATATTGGCAAGGTAATCGGTGTAACAAAGTCGAATATATCTAAATATGAGCTGGATATCATAGAGCCCAACCTCGAAACATTGAAGGCCCTTGCGAAGTTCTACCAGGTTTCCGTTGACTTTTTGGTTGGACGTCCAGACGAGATTCGTGAAGCGCCCACACCTTATGGGGTTAAGGAGTTTGTTACTTTACCCATATTGGGGGTTATAAGGGCAGGTGAACCGCTTTATGCTGAGCAAAACATAATAGGGTATGAAAGTGCTCCAGCGGATCTAGTTAAGGGCGGCGAATATTTTTATTTGAGGGTCACCGGGGATAGCATGTTTAATCCAGTGGCCGGGAAATACATACAAGAAGGCACGCTAGTTATGGTGCGCAAGCAAGATGATGTAGATAACGGAGAAGTTGCAGTTGTTTTGATTAATAATGAGGAGGCGACTGTAAAGCGGGTATATAAAAATAACGGACAGGTTGTTCTTCACGCTGACAACACCAATTACGCCCCGCTGATTATATCCAAGGGAGACCTTAAAATAATAGGCAAAGTTGTAAAGGCAACTTTTGACGTGCTATAAAAGACCACCTGAGACGGACAAGCCTTCGGGTGGTCTTTTATATAAAATCATTTTTAGGAGGTAAGATTGAATGCAAACTTTTAGAGCCAGCCGATGGGGAGGAATGCTTTCGTGGACCAAGCTGCTAATGCCCGACTCCATCACCATCACCGATACCCGGGTTGAGATCTGCAAGAGAAAACTCCTGGGCCTTAGCCACACCACAGAAGAGGTGCCGTTTTCCCGGATCGCGTCCGTCAGGTTAAAATCTGGACTATTTTTTAGCGACATAATTATCGAAACAACCGGCGGGGCAACTGCGGATCTAACAGTTAAGATGATGAAAAAGCGTGTTGGACGGGCTGCAGCCGACGTAATCCGAGAGCTTGTGGCTTGATGGCGGCCCTTCGGGGCTTCCATCTTTCTTCCCGTCACCGAACATTTGTGCTATAATGAGCCAAACAACAAAGAACAAAACAGCAATGCAACAATGATCAACCCCCAGTGGGCAAAAAGAAAAGCCCGCCGAAGCGGGCTACCGCAGATATTCCTCCACCGCCTGGCGGAAAAACTCTTGGATTGATTTGCCCTCGTCGAGCAACTTCTTCTTGAGATCCTTGCGCAAGGATTCGGGTAGCCTGACCTGCACACCAACAACCTTCTCTTTGCTAAGAATTTCGTCGGCTTCGTCAGCCCGGTCGATGCTCACCAGGTAGCCTCTCAGCTCAGTGGCGGTCATGATGGCAGCGGTGTCCTTGCTACCTTCCCACTGGCTGGACAGGACCAGGACATAACGTCCGTCAGTGGTTTTGTAGACATGGGCATGGTTGCCGGTGCCGCCAGTGGTCATGTTGCTACCATCCCAGCGGTCGATACAGACTGCATCAGTCTCAACCTCGACAACCTCTTGCCATCTATCCTCGACCAGGTTGTGATACCGGGTGTTGCTACCATCCCAATGGGTGACGGTCGGGGCGGTGTCCAAATCCTCAAGCAGGCCCCACTCTTGGGTTTCCATGTCGTAGATTACGGTGCCTGTGTAGACATTGGAGTGCATGGGCATGTGGGTGTAAGGGATTTCGTTCTCGTTGAGATAGTCGTGGATGTCCTCGCCTTTTTGGGCTTCGGCGTGGTGCTGGATGTCGGCCGGGTTGATTTCCACTTCGAGGCAGTCGCCAGTGTAGGCCATTTCTTCCGGTTCCCGCTCGCCTGTCAACCAGCCCAAACCTTCTTCGGTCTCGAATGAGCCGTCCCTGTCAAACCAGATGTAGAATTTCCGTGTTTTCATTTTTCATCCTCCTAAGATATTTTTTGGCTTCCGCCGACGCCCCGGAGGGCGTTTCGCCTGGTTGCCAGCCAGGCTCGTCAGGACGGCTTAGTAATAGCATATCCGGGCTGACGTCTGGATGGAGTTAGTGTGGAGAGCAAAACTATTTTGGTATGTGGTGGTGTGGTCGTAGTCTTTAATCTGGGCGTTAAACTCCCAGATTTTCAAGGTAAGTTTTTTGTCAGCGCGCTGCCATGCAGCGTTGGTGAACGCTGCAACAACAGCCAGGGTGACGCGGGTCAGGCCGGTGATGTAGAGGTTGATAGTGGTGCCCGACTCCGCTGCCGAGAAAAGCTCCTCCGCAGCCGTATATGCTACCTTCCCAGCGGTGTTAAAGTCCAGTTCGCTATCTTCTATAAGATAGCAATCGACGGGTAGTTCGTGACGGCCTTTGATTGTGCCGATGGTGATTTCCACTTTGTTCATCTCCTTAAATTTTATTTTGTGGGGGCTTTGCCCGGCCCCCGGCGGGGTTGTGCGGTTTACTTCAAGAATCCGGGTTGGTAGTAGCCAGCTGCTTTGAGCGCTTCTTCCAAGTTGACGGGCTTGCCGTTGGCATCGACCAGAACCCAGGCGTCGTTCTTCATGTAGTATTCCGGGTCAAATGCTTCGCGGTCCTCTTCGGTGTATTTAACCCAGCGGTAACCGGCGGCTCTGAGTGCGTCGTTCTGCTTTTGGCGCTCCATCAGGCGCTCATCGCGCTCCATGTTGCGGGCGTGAGCTTCTTGCTTGCGCTCGTATGCTTCACGCTTTTCGCGAGCCTTGCGCTCAGCTTCGGTTTCGACTTCGACGTCGGTGTCAGCCTTGGGCAGCAATGCGGTCAATTCTTCGTCGGTAAGCTTTTTGGCACTTGCTGGGGTGTGGTCGGCAGGAACTCCGTTCTTCGGTAGCCCCATTTCCTCCAACAACCGGGCAGCCATATCGTAGCTGCCGTCATGCTCCTTGCCTAGTAATTCCAGAACCCGAACCTGCATCTTGCTTGCCGTTATCTTAGCCATTTTAGCACCTCCGGCGATGGTCGCCACCCCGTTTTGCTTATCTCTTGTGTCTATTATACATGCAAACATGCAAACATGCAAGCATTATTGCATTACAATTATATTACAGTTTTGTTACAGTTATATTACAAAACAACAGCATTGCAAGGCCCCAACCTCGCAACCCCACACCACTACTACACCACCACTGGAGGTGATTACAATTCGCAACGCCAACGGCCACGGCTCCGTCTATAAGCTCTCCGGCAAACGTCGCAAGCCCTGGGTGGCCAGGATAACCACCGGTTGGACAAGTAAAGGTAAACAGGTCAGGCAAATCATTGGATATTTTGAAACCAAAAGTGAGGCCCGTGCCGCGCTAAATGCCCACCAGGTTGACCCGGTGTCCCCTAAGGCCACAATCACCCTGGGCGAATTGTATGAGGAGTGGGCAGCCTCCAGGTATAAAAAACTTACAAAATCGACTGCAGATAACTACCGGGCCGCCTGGAACTATCTCAACGCCCACAAGGACATCAAGATGCGGGACTTGCGGACTGCCCACCTGCAGCAGGTTGTTGATGGCTGCGAGGCCAGCGGCAAGAGCCGGTCAACCCTGGAGAAAATTAAAACTGTCGCAATCATGCTCTATAATTACGCGCTCCAGGAGGATATCGTTAAAAAGAACTACGCTCAGTTTGTAGAGTTGCCTCGCGTCGACAAGACCGAAAAGCAACGGTTTACCGATTTTGAGGTCAAGAAGATATACCAAAGCAGCCTGGACGGCCTCCCCTGGGCAGACACGGTCGCTATTATGATCTACACCGGTATGCGGATCAGTGAGATGCTGAACCTCACCAGGTTTAATGTGGATATGGAAAATAATTCCATCACCGGTGGCGTCAAGACAGACGCCGGGAAAAACAGAATCATTGCCCTGCACCATAAGATCATCCCGTTTGTCCAAAGCTGGTACGACAAAGGCGGCGAGACGCTAATCTGCCGGAATGATGGCAAACCCATTCGGCCGGACTACTATCGCCGCCAGATATACTATCCGCTACTTGAAGAGATTGGTGTCCGCAAGCTCAACCCGCACTGCTGCCGCCATACCTGGGTGACAATGATGGCTGAAGCAGGTGCCGACCCACGGCTTACCCAGGAGATGGCCGGGCATGCTAAACTTGAGACCACTGCGGGCTACACCCACCCCGACATCGAGGCCCTGCGAAAGGCCGTAAACTTGATACCCTAAGTTGCCTTGCCGTACCCCTTAACCCTTCACTTGGCGCCCGCTTGGGCGCCCTTTTTGTTGGCTATTTGTTGGCTATTTGTTGGCTGTGTGTTGGCTATGCATCAAAATTGACCTCACTGGCCTGGATTTTTAAAGGCAAAAAAGAAAATAAAAAAAACCCCGGCGGCCTTAGTGGCTACCGGGGTTTTCGGGTGTTTTGGTTTGGTGGAGATGAGGGGGATCGAACCCCTTACCTCTTGAATGCCATTCAAGCGCTCTCCCAAGTGAGCTACATCCCCATAAATGGTGGGCCTGGGTGGACTCGAACCACCGACCTCACGCTTATCAGGCGTGCGCTCTAACCAGCTGAGCTACAGGCCCATAAATTATTAAACCGCTCGTGAGAGCGGTTAATAAGATCCGGCGACGACCTACTCTCCCGGGGGGAAATCCCCAAGTACCATCGGCGCTGGAGAGCTTAACTTCCGTGTTCGGTATGGGAACGGGTGGGACCTCTCCGCCATAGTCACCGGATACGTCTTTTGAAAAATGCAAGGCATTTTTCAAGAAACGTTCCTTGAAATACCACACTTAGGTAAGTAAAGCTAAGCAACTTGAAAGCCTATTGCAACGCTCCTAAACTGCTATGCAATCAGGAGCGTTTTTTGCCTTAGGCAAAAAACGTAGGTCAAGCCCTCGACCTATTAGTACCGGTCCGCTGAAGGCATTGCTGCCCTTACACTCCCGGCCTATCAAC
>VEMY01000018.1 GCA_009711825.1 Bacillota bacterium
GTAATGGGTAGCACGCTAACGGGGCGTCCTTTCCTTTCATAAGATAAGGTCATTATACCTAGCAGTTGTTGGACAGGCAATACAGTCAACTTTTGGGCTATATGGTTCAGCAAAAACACTTAACTCCGAAAAACTGGACCGTATTCAAGCAGAAGTTGCTGACCATCGAGAAATTATTTTACGTAGAGTTTGCTACTATTGGCATAATTAAAATTGCAACCAGATTAAAAAAAAGCTAGTCAATTCGACTTGCTCTTTCCATTTATTGCAGGAAAAGGTTTCAGGATGTAGAATTCAGAAAATACATGCTCGTGACACAGTTTGTCACTACAATTTTGTATAATGCTTATACATGAATAACAGTTAAAACCAACCAAGCCTGTTACTAATATAAGAGTTGATGAGGGGGTGAGTTGAGTGCATTTTTATGCCCATTCTTCTGCTGTTCCAGGTAAACCGTGGCAGAAGTTATCTGAGCATCTTAGTAATACTGCAAAAAGAGCTGAACAGTTTGCCTCAGAGTTTCACGCTGGTGACTTCGGGTATATCTGTGGCGCATTACATGACATAGGCAAGTACTCTCCTGAGTTTCAGGAACGGCTTCGTGGAGCACGTTTCCCGGTGGATCATTCAACTGCAGGGGCAATTGAGGCTAAAGTCCTTTTTGGTGAATCGTTCGGCAAACTTTTAGCTTATTGCATTGCAGGTCACCATAGCGGGTTGCCAGATTATGGGACCCACGCTTCAACAGAGGGCACTTTATGTTCACGATTTAATAAACAAGTTAAAGATTACAGTTCTTATAGGCTGGATATCGGTAGTCAAATTGAAAAGCTGCAACCTACATTTCCGCTCAACCCAATGCAAGATTATGTTGGCTTCTCGATTTCATTTTTTGTCAGGATGCTGTATTCGTGTTTAGTGGACGCAGATTTTTTGGATACTGAAAGCTACATGTCCGAAGTTGTGAAGCCCAGGGGGAACAATACTTCTATTGTCGATTTGCACGCCACTCTAAGTTCCTTTTTAAGAGGTTTTGTTAATCGGTCCACCAAAATTAACATCAAACGGTGTGAAATTCTAGATCGAAGTCTGACTATGGCAGAGCAAGAGCAAGGTCTATATTCTCTTACTGTTCCAACAGGAGGGGGCAAAACGTATTCTTCCTTAGCTTTTGCCCTCAAGCATGCGGTGGAGCATAAGTTAAACAGGGTTATCTATGTCATCCCTTACACCAGTATTATTGAGCAAAATGCTAAAGTATTTAAAGACACTTTAGGGGAACATAATATTCTTGAACATCACAGCAACTATCAATTTCAAGAACGTCTGACTGAAGATTATAAAACTATTGATGCTAAGTTAAAGCTGGCAACTGAAAACTGGGATATCCCAATCGTGGTAACAACCAACGTACAGTTTTTCGAGTCTTTGTTCTCAAACAGGAGTTCCAGATGTAGGAAGTTACATAACATGTCACGTAGCGTAATTATTTTTGATGAGGCCCAGATGTTGCCGTTGTCTTATTTGAAACCGTGCCTGTTGGCAGTAACTGAGTTGGTGAGGAATTACGGTTCAACGGCTGTTCTATGTACTGCTACTCAGCCTTCAATCAGAGGTCTGCTGCCTTCAGGGATGCAGCCAGTAGAAATAATGGACAATCCCCAACAACTATATCAGGATTTTAAAAAGGTTCAGGTGGTCAAAGAAGGTAAAGTTAGTGACGATAGTCTCGTTGAAAACCTTAATAAGCTAAAGCAAGTTCTTTGTATAGTTAACACCCGTAAACATGCAAAGGAGCTCTTTGCAAAGCTAGAGGATAAGGAAAACTCATTTCACTTGAGTACGCTTATGTGTTCAATTCATCGTCAACAAACGATTGCAATTATCAGGCAAAGGTTAAGAAATCAACAGCCGTGTCGAGTTATATCTACTCAATTGATAGAGGCAGGCGTTGATGTTGATTTTCCAGTAGTCTATCGCGCTCTCGCTGGTATTGACTCCATTGTTCAATCAGCCGGTAGATGTAATCGGGAAGGACACTTACGGACAGGCTACCTGCATGTTTTTGAACCAGACTCAAATTATTCAAAATTAAGGGGGTATTTGGAGAGAACAGCCAAAGTAGCCGAGGAAGTGTTTAGGCATTATGATGATCCAATTTCTTTAGAAGCCATAGAGTTTTATTTTAAGCAGCTTTATATGTTGGAAGGGGAAAGCTTACTGGATAAAAAGGGAATTATTGAGTGCTTCGAGGCAAGACATACGCAGCTTGAATTTGACTTCCAAACTGCTGCTAGAGATTTTCGTCTCATTGAAAGCAATACGGTTTCTGTAATAGTTCCGTTTAATAACCAAGCAGACAGGTTAATTAACGCTGCTAAGTATACCCCTTACCCGCTCAGTCTCGCACGAAAGTTACAAGCATTTACTTTGTCCATCTACGAGCATGAGTATAAGAAGCTGCTAAAAAACTCATCATTACAGACAGTAAACGATACTTTTGTTATTCTGAAAGATTTGGAGGGAAATTACAATAAAAAAACTGGATTAACAGTGCCAATGGAAACCTTTGGCGAAGGAATTTTTATCTAGGAAGGAGGTTCGTTGTATATGGGGTATGGCGTTAAGCTTCATGTTTCTGGTGATTACGCTTGTTTTACAAGACCAGAAATGAAAGTGGAACGGGTCAGCTATGATGTGATAACACCATCCGCAGCTAGAGGGATAATTGAGGCAATTTACTGGAAACCAGCTATTAGATGGATAATTGATCGAATTCATGTGTTAAATGAAATAAAGTTTACAAATATCCGCAGAAATGAAGTAAGCGAAAAAATATCGGCCGCAAGCATTAAAAAAGTCATGAATGGGGGCGCCGTAGATCTCTCTCTGATAGCCTCAGAAGCAAGGCAGCAAAGGGCATCAATGGTGCTAAGGGACGTTAGTTATGTAATTGAAGCACATTTTGAGTTGACTGAAAAAGCAGGCCCTGATGATCATCCTGAAAAACATTATAATATTGCGCTTCGGCGTCTTCGCCGAGGACAATGTTATCATCAGCCCTATTTGGGAACTAGGGAGTTTGCCGCAAAATTTGAATTGTTGGAGGCTGATATCCCGAGCAGTGTGTACAGTGGTGAACAAGACCTTGGTTGGATGTTATGGGATTTGGATTTCGAGAATAACATGACCCCAATTTTCTTTAGAGCAAGAATGAAGAACGGGATTATCGAGCTAGCTGATTTTATAAAGGGGAGGTGAGCTGGTGATTATAGATGCACTAAACAGGTATTACGATATCTTGTCTCAAGCTGGCGACAAAGATGTTCCTCGGTATGGGTATTGCGTTGCAAAGGTGAGCCACGCACTCACTATTTCAGATGATGGAGATTTAATTGATGTAATTTCTTTGATGGAACCAGGTAACAAAGGCAAGCTCTTTCCCAGAGATATTGTAGTACCGGAGCATAATAAACGGTCAGCCAATATCAACCCCAATTACATGTGCGATAACAGTACCTATGTGCTTGGAATCGACGGTAAAGATAAACCTAAGCGGACTGCCCGAGCGCATCAGGCCTTCAAGGAATTGCATCAGACAATTCTCGCATTTTCAAAAGGACATGCTGCAAAAGCAATATTGAAATTCCTAGAAAAGTGGAATCCCGGGTCCGCCATTGACCACCCAGTGCTAAAAAAATATATTGAAGATATTATACAGGGTTCAAACTTAGTTTTTCGATTAGATGGACAAGCAGGTTTTCTTCACGAAGAATTAGAGATAAAGCAACTGTGGGAAGCTTATATATCAAATTCAAAAGATGATATAGTGGCGCAATGCTTAGTAACTGGTGAAATAGCTCCAATTGCTGTTCTACATCCCAGCATTAAAAAAGTCAAGGGTGCTCAATCAAGTGGTGCGTCACTGGTGTCTTTTAATGCTCCGTCATACGAGTCGTACGGAAAAACGCAAAGTTTTAATTCTCCAACCAGTAAAAAGGTAGCATTCTCCTATACTACGGTGCTAAACCATATACTCTCTAGGCAAAATCAGAGAATTCAAGTTGGCGACAGCACTACAGTTTTTTGGGCAGAAAGTCCCAGCGATATCTACACTAATCTTGCCGCCCAGCTTTTCAACCCTTCAACTGAAAAAGACGAGGCTGAATCTGGCGAAAGTATTCGGGATGTCATAACAGAGGAATTGATTCATGATGTTCTATATCGTGCTAAGACAGGCAGCCAAATTGGCGATTTCAACGGAAAAATAGATGCGAGCACAAGGTTTTATATTCTGGGCTTAGCGCCCAACTCCAGTCGACTTTCAGTTAGATTTTTTCAATCTGATAGCTTTGGAGGATTTGTTGAAAAAGTTGCTCAGCACTATAAAGATATGGAAATAGTTAAAGACTTCGAAAGCAAGCCAACCAATATTCCGCTATGGATGATGCTGAGCCAGACAGTGTCACAAAAAGGCAGAGATAAGGATGCTAAACCGTTGTTAGCCGGCGCAGTTATGCGCTCAATTATTACCGGCACCGCCTATCCTGCAAGCTTGTTTAATGCAATGATAATGAGAGTCAGGGCTGATATGGACGATAAAGACCGCAGAATAGAACGCGTGAATTACATTAGGGCTTCAATCATCAAAGCGTATTTAGTACGGAATGCACGACTGCAAAATAATCAAGAGTTAAAGGAGGTACTGACAGTGAGCTTGAATGAGCAATCAACAAATACTGAGTACTTGTTGGGTCGACTTTTTGCCATTCTGGAAAAAGCGCAGCAAGACGCCAACCCAGGGATAAATGCGACGATTAAAGATCGCTATTTTGCCTCTGCCTGCGCGACCCCCGGCGCTGTGTTCCCGATTTTACTAAGATTAGCTCAGCATCATATATCCAAATCAGACTACGGATATGCAATCGACAAAAGGTTAGAGCCGATCATAAATGGGCTAACTAAATTTCCATCACATTTGTCGCTTGAGCAGCAAGGGACTTTTATCCTCGGTTATTATCATCAACGGGTAGCCTTATATCAGAAGGCAAAAAAAGAAGTTGAGGAGGCCTAATAATGAGTGAAGTTATCAAGAATCGTTATGAGTTTGTTGTTCTTTTGGACGTTGAAAATGGTAACCCCAATGGTGACCCAGATGCCGGCAATATGCCACGAATTGATGCCGAGACTAATCATGGGATAATTACTGATGTATGTTTGAAACGCAAGATTAGAAATTATGTTGAATTAGCAAAAGAGGAGTCAGAAGGTTTCAAAATCTATGTTAAAGATGGAGCGATATTAAACAAGCAGCATGAGACAGCCTATGTTGGACTTGGAATTGATCCAAAAGATGAAAAAGCCTCAAAGGCAAATCGCGAACCTCTGCGAGATTTCATGTGCAAAAACTTCTATGATGTACGGGCTTTTGGCGCGGTCATGACCACCAAGATTAATTGTGGGCAAGTAAGAGGTCCTATTCAGCTGAATTTTGCAAGAAGCGTAGATCCCATAGTTACTCAGGAATTGACCATAACCAGGATGGCTGTCACCACAGAGGCGGATGCTGAGAAAAAGTCAACTGAAATGGGCAGAAAGCATGTTGTTCCGTATGCACTCTACAAAACTGAGGGCTATATTTCCGCCAATCTAGCCAGGAAGACAACTGGATTTACTGAGGAGGATCTGAAGCTATTCTGGGAGGCAATAATCAACATGTTCGAACATGACCATTCAGCTGCAAGGGGCAAAATGGCAGTTCGTAAATTGGTTGTATTTAAGCATGATAATGAATTAGGCAATGCGCCATCCCATAAGTTATTCGAATTGATCAAGGTGAAGAAGAAGGAGCAGACCAAGCCGGCAAGAGCCTACGATGATTACAACGTAGAAATTGATTGTGCCAATGTCCCTGAGGGCGTTTCACTGATAGAGATGGTTTGATGTCTCATTTTAGTGATGATGATCTCCTGGCATTATCAGGTATTCAGCATTTTGCCTTTTGCCAAAGGCAATGGGCGCTAATTCATGTGGAAAAACAATGGGCTGAGAATTTGCGCACGGTTCAGGGAAAGCAATTGCATGAGCGTGTCGATAATCCTGATTTCTTTGAATCTAGGGGGGACATTTTAACAACAAGGTCTGTCCCCCTCTCTTCTTATGTACTTGGTCTCTATGGTGTAGCAGATATGATTGAATTTCATGCTGTGGAGCAAGGTGGCGTTAAGCTTAATGGTAGAGACGGCGAATGGCTCCCTGTTCCTATAGAGTATAAGAGGGGACGCCCAAAACGTGATAATATCGATGAGGTGCAGGTTTGCGCCCAAGCCCTTTGCCTAGAAGAAATGCTAAATATAGAAATACATCATGGTTTTATTTTCTATGGAGAAACCAGACATCGGGATAAGGTAATCTTCCATACGGAGCTTAGAAATAGTGTCGAAGAACTGGCCAAACAGATGCATAGCCTCTTTAAACAAAACATCACTCCGAGACCGAACTATACTAGTGCCTGTAAATCTTGTTCTCTTGTAGATATGTGTATTCCTAAGTTAGATGGTAAGCATTCTGGTGTGGCTAAGTATATCAATAAATTTCTTAGTAGGGAGTTGCTATGAGAAAGCTACTCAGTGTGTTATACGTCAGTACTCCAGAGTCTTACCTGTCTCTAGAAGGTGAAAACATTGTAATCTCCGTTGAGGGCACAAAAAAATTTCAGATTCCTGTGCATAACATAGAAAGTGTCGTTTGTTTCGGCTACTTGGGGGCAAGTCCAGCATTGATTGGCTTTTGTGCTAAAAACGGGGTGGGATTAAGCTTTGTGAGTCCCTATGGCAAATTTTTGGGGCGTGTTACCGGTGGTGTCTATGGAAATGTATCGTTGAGAAAAGAACAATTTCGCCGATCAGACGACGAGACTAAATGTTTACCGATTGCGATTAGTTGTATCACAAGCAAGTTGAATAATTCTAGGGTTGTATTGGAGAGGTGTATTCGCGATCATGCCGAGAATGTTGATACGAAGTCACTCAAAGAGATCTCAGCATATCTAAAAATCAATGCAAACCGGTTACAAAAATGTGAGACGCTGGATGAAATTCGGGGTATGGAAGGTGATAACGCCAGAGCTTACTTTGGCGTGTTTAATGAACTGATATTACATCAGAAAAAGCACTTTTATATGCACGGTAGAATTAAAAGGCCACCTACAGACAACCTAAATGCGATGCTTTCGTTTCTTTACACGATATTGGCACATGACGTACAATCAGCTTTAGAGACAGTTGGATTGGATCCATATGTTGGTTTTCTGCACCGGGATAGACCTGGAAGGCCATCCCTTGCGTTAGACATTATGGAAGAGTTTCGGGCATTTATGGTAGACAGGTTGGTAATCTCTTTAATAAATAGAAAGCAGGTTACGGCAAAGGGATTTTCCCGAAAAGAAAGCGGCGAAGTTCTTATGGACGACGATACCAGAAAGGAAGTCTTGACCGCATGGCAAAAGCGTAAGCAAGAGCGAATAACACATCCTTTCCTGAATGAGAAGATTGACTTAGGGTTATTACCATATGTCCAAGCTCTGTTGTTAGCACGTTACCTTCGAGGAGACCTGGATTTATATCCCCCATTCCTATGGAAGTAGGTGATGTGGCATGATGGTGTTGATTACTTATGATGTCAATACAGAAACTAAAGAGGGGAGGCGAAGGCTTAGAAAAATTGCAAAGTGTTGTGTTAATAAGGGGCAGCGTGTGCAGAACTCAGTATTTGAGTGCTTAGTAGACCCCGCACAATTTGCAGAGTTAAAGCACAAGCTTGAGGGAATAGCAAATCCAGAAACTGACAGTCTAAGGTATTACTTTCTTGGGCGTAACTGGAAGGACAGAGTCGAGCATTTTGGAGCCAAACAAGCTTATGATCCAGAGGGAACCCTTATTATGTAGTCTGCGAA
Source organism: Bacillota bacterium (assembly GCA_009711825.1). Classification (NCBI taxonomy): domain Bacteria; kingdom Bacillati; phylum Bacillota; species Bacillota bacterium. The sequence continues at coordinate 7,958 of VEMY01000018.1, forward strand.
CCTCAAGCTCACATGAAAAGTCTGGGGAGTTCGCAACGCTTCTGTATCAAGGTTGGAGGGCTGTAATGGGTGCTTTTTTGGTGACAGATCTTGCAGCTATGGAAAGGGTCGCGAAAAATGCACTGGGAAACGTTGATTTATATGACTTTATGACGGATAGTGTCGCGCCCCCCGCGGGCGCGTGGATTGAAACGGATCTATCAACCGAAGCCCAAACCCAGACGGAAGGTCGCGCCCCCCGCGGGCGCGTGGATTGAAACCGCATCCCATAACACGGTGAGCGGTAATTTCTGCGTCGCGCCCCCCGCGGGCGCGTGGATTGAAACGAGATAACCCTCGGCGACAAGTCAATCCGCATCAAGTCGCGCCCCCCGCGGGCGCGTGGATTGAAACGCGGCAACCTGGACAACTACAGCACCGTTGCTGGTCGCGCCCCCCGCGGGCGCGTGGATTGAAACAGGTCAATCTGTCTACACACCTTGTTTTGACATTGTCGCGCCCCCCGCGGGCGCGTGGATTGAAACTGCCCATCTCCGTGTTTGTGGCCGGGGATACGGTGTCGCGCCCCCCGCGGGCGCGTGGATTGAAACTATGAAAAATACGGCGACAAAATCCGGCGAGGAGGTGGTCGCGCCCCCCGCGGGCGCGTGGATTGAAACCAAGGTCAAGAGGTGGTGAGATGCGCGTCCCCTCGTCGCGCCCCCCGCGGGCGCGTGGATTGAAACCAACT